>NZ_JACVVG010000080.1:0-9580 GCF_016647875.1 Pseudomonas sp. S36
GCAGGCGTCCAGCGGGTAGGCGTCGGTCGCGGTGGCATTCCACTGCACGACGATGCGCTCCTGCTCGGCCGTGCCCAGCATCGGCAACTCGCCCAGATGCCTGTCGGCTTGCTCGCTCAGTGCTTGGAGCAAGACCATCAAGTGAGCGTCGATCTGGCGTATCTGCGACGCACTGAAGTGCGCTTGGTCGAAGCTGTAGCGCAGTTCCAGGGTATCGCCCAGGCTGACCGCCAGGGTCAGTGGGTAGTTGGTCTGTTCATGGCTGGCCACGGGACCGAAACGGAGCTCGTCGGGGGCACCCTGTTGCAATGCTTCCGACACCGGGTAGTTCTCGAACACCAGGATACTGTCGAACAGCGCTTCACCGCCTTGACCGCGCCAGCGCTGGATTTCGAAGAGCGGCGTATGTTCGAACTCACGCACGCTCAGGTTCTGTGCCTGCACCGTCTGCAGCCATTGCGCCACGCTCAGTTGCGGGCTGGGGCTGGCGATCACCGGTAAGGTATTGATGAACAGGCCCACCTGTTCTTCCACACCTTGCAGGTCGGTGGGCCGGCCAGCCACCGTGGCGCCGAAACTGACCGCCTGCTGGCCGGTATAGCGTTGCAGCAGCAACAGCCAGGCAGCCTGCAGCAATGTGTTGAGTGTGACTTTTCGGGCGCGGGCAAACTCACCCAGCGCTTGCGTGGCCGAGCGCTCGATCAGATGCCGGTACTCGGCATGACCATGTGCGCCGCTGGGGCGCGGCAGGCTGTTGGCCAACAGTGTCGGTTGCTCGAGGCTGGCCAGTTGCTGTTCCCAGAAGGCTCGGCTGGCAGCCGCATCCTGGCCCTGCAACCACTGGATGTAGTCACGGTAGCGTACGCACGGCGCGTCAAGGGCGAGGCCTGCGTAGTGCTGCATCACCTCACCGATCAACCGCGAACTGCTCCAGCCATCCATGAGTATATGGTGGTGGGTGTAGATCAGGTGATGCTGCCCTGCACCGGTCTCCACCAGTTGCAGGCGAAGCAAGGGCGCGTGAGCCAGATCGAAACCTTGGGCCAGGGCTGTGGCGGCAAGGTGGTTGGCATCCTGCGCAGCGTCGTATTCCTCAAACGGTACCTCAACGGCTCGGTGAACGAGTTGCAGCGGCTGCGCCAGGTCGCCTTCCCAGCAGAAACTGCTGCGCAACATCTCATGGCGCTCGACCACCCGCTGCCAAGCCAGGCGGAAACGCGCCGGGTCCAGCCCATCGATATCCACCCGGAGCTGATTGACGTAATCGCCCGATCCTTGTTCGTACAAGGTATGAAACAGCATGCCTTGCTGCATGGGTGCCAGTGGCAGGATGTCCTCGATGTCGTCGGCAATGACCGGAAGGTTATCAATCTGGGCTTGGTTCACTGGCGCCAGAGGGAAGTCGGACGGGGTAAAGCCCAGTGCCCGACCCGCTGTGCAATGAGCCACGAGACTAGCCAGTTCGCGGCTATATTCATGCGCCAGGCGCTCGATAACCTCGGGTTCGAACATCTGTGCCGAGAACGTCCACTCCAGGCTCAGCTCCCCGTCGTAGACCTGGCCATTGAGGGTCAGCCAGTTGCCCAGCGAGGCCTGTCCATCCTGCTCGGCACCGGCCGACTCGACGGCTGGCACGAACAGGGAGGCACCGCCTTCATCGAACTGGCCGTCCAGTTGCCCAAGGTAATTGAAGGTTATACGGGCCTCGGGCAATGCCGCCATCAGCGTCTGGGTTGCAGCATCGGCCAGGTAGCGCAGGATGCCGAAGCCAATGCCGTTGTCAGGCGCCGCCCGCAATTGCTCCTTGATACCCTTGATCGTTTGCCCAAGGTCCTGCGCCGGGGTCAGTAGCACAGGGTATTTGCTGGTGAACCAGCCAACGGTGCGGCTCAGGTCAATATCGTCGAATAACGCCTCGCGGCCATGGCCTTCCAATTGTACCAACACCGAACGTTCGCCACTCCAGCGGGTGATAACCCGCGCCAGGGCGCTGAGCAGCAGGTCGTTGACCTGGGTCCGATAGGCCGCAGGTGCCTGTTGCAACAACTGCCGAGTAGCACTGGCATCCAGCCGGCTGTACACGCTATGGCTGTCACACTGGCGCGCTGGCGCGTCGGCAATGGCCCCGGGCAGCGTCCGTGGCACGCCTTGCAGGCTACCCTGCCAGTAGTCGACCTGCTCCAGCAGGCGTGGTCCCTGGGCCAAGGCGTGCAACTGCTGTGCCCAGCGCTGTACCGAGCTGGTGCGGGCCGGCAGGCTAACCGGTTGGCCCGCCTGCAATTGCGCACAAGCGTTTTGCAGGTCTTCGAACAACACCCGCCAGGATACGCCATCGACCACCAGGTGGTGGATCACCAGCAATAGCCGCTGGCTGCCATCGCCCATTTGCACGCATACCGCGCGCAGCAGGCGCTGGCCAAGGTCCAGGCCCTGTTGCACAGTTTCGCACAGCGCCTCCAAGGCGCCACGGTCGGTACAGCGGGCCTGCTCCAGCAGCGGTTGCTGTTGCCACAAGGCCTGTTGCTGCTCGACGCTACGGTACTCGGCGCGCCACTGCCCTGATACCTGGCCAAACACTTGGCGCAACGCATCGTGGTGCATCACCAGCGCCTGCAACGCCGACTCCAGCAATGCCACTGGCAGGCTCACCTGGCTGCGTAGCAGGAACGACTGGTTCCAGTGTGCACGCCGAGCCATGGGGCGGGCAAAGAAAGCCTGCTGAATTGGTAACAACGCCAACGCGCCTTGGGCAGGCCCTTGCTCGCCTGACTTGGCTTCACCCTGCCGGGCGACACCGGCCAAACCCTGAACGGTCTGGTACTGGAACAGTTGCTTGGGGGTAAAGTGGATACCGGCCTGGCGAGCACGGCTGACCACCTGGATGGAAATGATCGAATCTCCGCCCAACTCGAAGAAGTTGTCGGTCACCCCCACCCGCTCACGCTTGAGTACCTCCTGCCAGATCGCCGCCAGACGTTGCTCCAGCACGTTACGCGGGGCCATGAAGGCCGCTTCGGTGGTCGCATCCGGCTTCGGCAAAGCCTTGCGGTCGAGCTTGCCGTTGGCATTGAGGGGCAGGTCCGCCAACAGTACCAGTTGGCTCGGAACCATGTGTTCCGGTAACGCCTGGCGCAACTGCGCAAACAGTTCAGTTCTAAGCCGGGCGGGCTCCCCCTCCCCCTTGGCCACGACGTAACCCACCAGTTGCCGACCACCGGCCGAAGGCATCGCAAGCACTGCGGCTTCACGCACCTGGGGCAGGTTGCGCAGCGCATTGGCCACCTCGCCAGGCTCGATACGGTAACCGCGAATTTTCACCTGGTCATCGACCCGTCCCAGGTAGTCGATCCCGGCTGCGCCCCGGCGCACCTGGTCACCACTGCGATACAGCCGGGCGCCTGGAACACCGGCAGGGTCGGGGACAAAACGCTCGGCGGTCAGGCCAGGCTGGCCCACATAACCCCGGGCCAGTCCCGCACCGCCAATGTGCAATTCCCCTGGCACGCCGTCGAGCACCGCTTGCAGGTCGGCGTCGAGCACTCGCACGTGGCTGTTGGCCAAGGGGTGGCCAAGGCTGGCACGGGGCGTTGCCACCGCCAGATCGATGTCACCGGCCATTACACCCACAGTGGTTTCGGTCGGACCGTAATGGTTGAACACCCGGCACTGCGGCGCCAGCCGGTGTATCTCGGTCAACAAGGTCGACGGGCAGGCTTCGCCGCCAAGCACGAGGTAGCGACGCGGCAGCACCTGTTCCGGCCGTGCAGCCTTGAGCAGCGCGTCCAGGTGCGAAGGGACGATCTTGAGTGCATCGATGGCATGGCGGCCCATGTAGTCGGCAAAGCCATCGGCATCCATCGCCAGATCCGTATCCACCAGATGCAGCGTTCGGCCAGTGCACAGTGCAGCAAACAGCTGGGTGTAGCCGAGGTCGGCCGACAGCGTCGAAACCAATGCCATGCGCTGCACGTCTTGCCATTCGATGCGTTGCACCACACCTTGAACGTAATTGAGCAAGGCGCCATGCTCGACCACCACCCCTTTTGGTTGGCCCGTAGAGCCGGAGGTGTAAACCAGGTAAGCAGCATTGCTACGCTCCAGCGCAACCGCTGCGGCCATGGCCCCGCCCTTGGCATCCGCTATAACCAAACGTGGAGTGTCCAATCCAGGCAAGGTCGCCGGAACGTCCACCAGCATCAGGCAAGCCGCACTGCTGCGCAGTAATTGGGCCTGACGCTCTTGTGGCAGCGCTGGGTCCAGCGCTACGAAGGCAGCACCGGCTTTGTGCACCGCCAGCATGGCAACCACCCATTCGACCGTACGGCCGGTAGCAATGGCCACCCGCACCTCCGGGCCAACGCCCTGTTCGCCAAGACGCCAAGCCAATGCGCCGGCCCATTGTTCAAGCTCGGCATAGCTCAAGCGTTGCTCGCCAGCAACCACCGCCAGGCCCTGCGGGTTCGCCCGGGCCTGCTCGCTGATCAGTTCATGCACCCCTGCGATCGGTTTCAGTGCCAAGCCCGGGCCAGCGGTTGTGACAGGCGCTCCGGACAACAGGATTTCACCCAGGCGCGCGTTAGGGTTGGCGACCAGTTGCACGAGCAGCTCCAGCCAATGCCCGACCATACGCTCGATGCGTTCGGCACGGAACAGGTCGGTGGCGTAGATCAATGTCGCACTCAGTTCACCACCCTGCTCGACAGTTTCCAGGGTCAGGTCGAACTTGCTGGTCTGCTCGCCCGGCGCGAGTGTTTCTACCCGCAGGCTGCCAACCTGGGAAGATGCCGCGCGTGTTTCATCGCTCTGGTGGTTGTGCAAGACCTGGAACAGCGGGCTATGGCTGAGACTACGTTGCGGCTGCAAGGCCTCGACCAACTGCTCGAATGGCAGATCCTGGTGGGCCTGGGCGCCCATGGCGGCGGCCTTGGCCTGGGCTACCAGGTCGACGAAGCGCTGGCTTCCCTCAACGTTGGCGCTAAGCACCTGGGTATTGATGAAGAAGCCAATCAGGCCTTCGGTTTCCACCCGGTGGCGGTTGGCGATCGGCACCCCGACTCGAATGTGTGCCTGGCCACTGTAGCGGTGTAGCAACAGCTGGAACGAGGCCAGCAGTACCACGAACAATGTGGTGCCTTCGCTGTGCGCCAGGTGCTTGAGGCCTCGGGCCAACGGCACCGGCAGGCTGACCTCGTAGCGCCCACCCCGGTAGCTCTGCTGCGCCGGGCGGGGGAAGTCACTGGGCAGCTCCAGCAGCGGGTGCTCATCACCCAATTGCTCGGTCCAGTACTGCAGTTGGCGGTCGCGCTCGCCCGCCTCCATCCACTGACGCTGCCAGATGGCGTAGTCGGGATACTGGATCGCCAAGGCAGGCAACAGTGGCGCTTGCCCCTGGCTGCGGGCCGCATAGCAGGCGACCAGTTCGTCGACCAGAATGCCCATGGACACGCCATCGGCCACAATGTGGTGCAGCGTCAGCACCAGCACATGATCATCCTCGGCCAGGCGCAGCAGGCCAACCCGTAACAACGGCGCGCGCTGCAGGTCGAACAGTTGCTGGGTCTGGGCGTTGACGAAGGTCTCGATAGCCCGGTCGCGAGCGGCCGGCTCCAGCCCTTCGGCAAGGCTTGCGTGCTCGACGGGCAACGCGGCCAGCGTTTCGACCACTTGCCAGGTGCGGTCGTCCTCATCGATCTGAAAACGTGTCCGCAATGCTTCATGGCGTTCGATCACATCAGCGAAGGCGGCCTGCAGCGCCGTAATGTCCAGCGCCCCGCGCAGGCGTAACGCGCTGGGCACGTGGTAGGCGCGGCTCTCGGGGTCCAGTTGCCAGAGAAACCATTGGCGCTGCTGCGCGTACGACAGCGGCAAGCGAGGGAATTCGCCGCGCATTGCCGGAATCGGGAACTGAGCCAGGCTCATGCCACGACCGGCCAGTTTGTCGAGAAAGGCCTGCCGTTGTACCAGCGGCAGGCGAATGAAACGCTGAACCAGTGCAAGGTTGTCCAATTCAGCCATTTCAGAGGGTCTCCAGCTCGGTCAGAAAATCATGCATGTCGCTAAGGTCCTGGTTGAGGTTGCTGTTCAGGCAACCGCCGACCGCATTGGCATATTCATGCAAGGCGCCGGCTTTGAAGATCAGGTCAAGCGGGATATTGGCCTGCAATTGCTGCTGGGCGGCAGCAGTGACCTGGGTAGCGAGCAATGAATGCCCACCCAGTTCGAAGAAGTTATCGTTACGCCCTACTTGTTCGAGCTTGAGCACCTGCGCCCAGATCTGCGCCAACTGCTGCTCCAGGTCACCCTCGGGGGCCACGTAGCGTTGCTGCAAGTCGCTGGCATCTGCTTGGGGCAGGGCCTTGCGGTCGAGCTTGCCGTTGGGGGTCAGGGGCAGTTGATCGATGAACAGCAGGTAGCTTGGCACCATGTAGGCCGGCAGCACCTCGCGCAGGTGTGCCTGCAAGGTTTCGCGCAGCTCGGCCTGGGCCCAGGCATCGGCGAGCCCGGTGACCAGGTAGCCCACCAGTTGAGCACCAGCCGGGCCAGGCTGGGCCAGTACCACCGCTTCACGCACAGCGCCATGAGCCTGCAAGCAAGCTTCGATCTCACCCAGCTCGATACGGAAGCCTCTTACTTTCACCTGGTGGTCGATGCGGCTCAGGTAGTCGATGGTGCCATCGGCACGCTGGCGAACACGGTCGCCGCTGCGGTAGAGCCGGCCCCCCTGCCCGCCCAAGGCATCGGGCACGAAGCGCTCAGCGGTCAACGAAGGGCGCTCCAGGTAACCCCGGGCGATGCCTTCGCCGCCCAGGTACAGTTCACCCTCCAGGCCGACCGGCAACAGACTCATGGCGCTGTCGCAGACATACGCACTGCGTTCACCGATTCGGCTGCCGATGGGCGCGTAAGCCGCACCGCACGTATCATCGGGCCCAGCTTTCCAGATCAGAGGTGTGACCACGGTCTCCGTGGGCCCGTAGCCGTTGATGATGTACCGAGGCCGTAGCGCTCGTTTGGCCAGCTCGAAGCTCGAATGCGGCACGGCATCCCCACCGAAGCAGTAGATACGCACGGGCGGCGGGTTGCCGTCGCGCTCGGCATGTTCGGCCAACTGCTGCAGGTAGGCCGGCGGGAACGCGGCCACGGTAACACCTTGTTGATGCATGGCCTGGTAGGTCTGCTCCGGGGTCCACAGGCTCGGGTCGCGGATCAACAGCCGACCGCCGTGGCCAAGGGTAGTCAGCCAACGCTCGTGGGCCCCATCGAAGGCGAACGACATGAAATGCAGCTCACAATCGCGTTCGCTCATTTCATAGCGTTCACCGATGGCCAGGCAGTGCATGGCCAATGGCCCGTGAGGAACGGCTACACCTTTGGGTTGCCCGGTGGAGCCGGAGGTGTAGATCACATAAGCCAGATTTTGCGGCGCCGGGTCTTGGGCTGGAGCGCTGCCTGGTTGCGTGTTCAGATCCAGTCGGTCGATGGCGAGGCAACACAGACCAGCCGGGGCCGGCAGCTCCGGCAGCAAATCCGAATGGCTCAACAACAGTGCCATGGCCGAGTCTTGCATCAGGTAGGCGAGTCTCTCCTGTGGGTACTGGGGGTCCAGTGGCACATAAGCACCACCGGCCTTGAGCACGGCCAACAGGCCGACAATCATGTCAAAGCCGCGTTCCAGGGCGATGCCGACCCGGACCTCCGGCCCCACGCCCTGGGCCATCAGGAAATGCGCCAGGCGATTGGCCTGGACCTCCAGTTCGGCGTAGCTCAAGGTAAGTTCGCCGCACTGTAACGCCACCGATTGGGGCGTGCGCTCGGCCCATGCCTGGATCAGCCGGTGTACCGCTCGATCGCTCGGATAGGCGTGGCGCGGCATGTTCCACTCGCGCAACTGGGCGTGCTCGGCGGCACTGAGCATGGGCAATTGCGCAACCACCTGATGGGGTTGCTCGGCAATAGCCTGCAACAGGGTCTGCCAATGGTTGGCCAGGCGAGCAATGGTCGCTGGCTCGAACAGTTCACAGGCGTAGGTGAACCGCGCGCCCATGCCGGCTTCAAGCTGGTAGGTGTCCAAGGTCAGGTCGAACTGGGCCGTGACGTTACCCCAATCCAGTGGCTCGACCTGCAGTTCACCCAGGCACTGGCCCGCCAGTACAGCCTGGGTCTCATCGTGATGGTTGAACATCACTTGGCACAACGGTGTATGGCTGCGGCTGCGCTGCGGATGCAAGGCTTCGACCAGTTGCTCGAAAGGCAGATCCTGGTGTGCTTGGGCATCCAGTGCGGTCTGGCGCACCTGGGCCAGAACCTCGGCGAATGGTGCGTCAGCGCTGAGCTCGGCCTTGAGCACCTGAGTGTTGACGAAAAAGCCGAGAATGCCCTCGACCTCCAGGCGGTTGCGGTTGGCGATGGGTACACCGACACGGATCTCCCGCTGGCCGGTGTAGCGATGCAACAACACCTGGAACGAAGCCAGCAACACCATGAACAGGCTGGCCTGCTCACCCCGGGCAAGCTGCTTGAGACGCTCGACCAATACGGGCTCGAGGCTGAAGTCGTGGCTGGCCCCCCGCAGGCTCTGAACCGCGGGTCGAGGGTGATCGGTGGGCAGTTCCAACACGGGTTGCTCACCGGCCAGTTGCCCGGTCCAGTAAGCCAACTGACGGTCACGCTCCCCGGCCTCCATCCACTGGCGCTGCCACACGGCGTAGTCGGCATACTGCAGCGCAGCCGCGGCGGTATCGACGGTGCGGCCCTGGCTGAAGGCTTGGTAAAGGCCTATCAGCTCCGCGACCATACGTTGCAGCGACCAGCCATCGGTGATGATGTGATGCTGGGTCAATACCAAGGCATGGTCATCGTCACCAAACTGGATCAACCTGGCCCGCAGCAGCGGCCCCTGAGTGAGGTCGAACAAGCGTTGGGTTTCGCGCAGCACGGCCTGCTGCAGGGCCGCATCCTGCCCGGCGCGGTCAAACCGGGAAAGGTCCAGGCGCTCGCGTTCGACCCTGACGTCGCCTTGGGGGAGGATCAACTGGTGGGGATGGCCCTGATCCTGGATGAACAAGGTGCGCAGGGTTTCGTGCCGGGACACCAAGGTGTCGAAGCTGCGCTGCAACGCTACCGCGTCGAGGCGGCCGCGAAGGCGCAGGACACTGGCGAGGTGGTACGCCGTGCTTTGTGGCTCCAATTGCCAAAGGAACCATTGGCGCTCCTGCGCATAGGACAACGGCAGCGGTGCATCCCGGCACGCGGCGAGCAATGGAGGTGCGCAAGGCTCACCCTGCGGTGCGGCCTGAAGCACTGCGACGAAGGTTTTCAGGGTGGGCTGCTCGAACAGGGTACGCAAGGGTACGTCTGCTCCCTGCAACTGGCGTACCCGCGACATCACTTGGGTGGCGAGCAACGAATGCCCACCAAGGTCGAAGAAGTTGTCGTTCACGCCGACCTGCTCGACTTTCAGCACGTCCTGCCACACTTGGGCGATTTGCGCTTCCAGTTCGGTACGTGGCGCCACATAGGCACGTTGGGCCGACGTTGCGTCAGGCTTGGGCAGCGCCTTGCGTTCAAGCTTGCCATTGGG
>NZ_JACVVG010000081.1:0-9486 GCF_016647875.1 Pseudomonas sp. S36
GCGCGGCGCATCGCGAGCTGCGCTCGCTCCTACGTTTGTTTCGGGCCAATGCGGCCTGTGCCAGCGTACACGACGCTTTTAGTGCCTGTCGAAAGTGCAGCAAGGATGACCGGCCACCTTAGCCTCAGGCCACCTCAGCCCCATCATCCGGCCAGTGCGGCTCGTTAGCCCCGGGCGGGGTCAATGGCGGCAGGCCGTAGGCCGCCCGCGCTGCGTCGCAGCTGGGGTTGTGCACGCCACCCTCCCAGGACGCATCGAACTCACGGCAAGGGCTGGAGCGGTTTTCATAGATGGTGCACGCCACCTCCTGCCCGATCTCACCTTTCAGGCTGATGCAGCGGCACGGCTTGGCATCGGTGCCGATCATGGCGACGCGGGTGGGGTTGATCTGCACCACCAGGTCGTCCGGCACAAGGCCCCCGGAAGACTGGCACTCACCCCAGAAGAAGGACACACGGAAGTACCCGCAGCAAGCGCCGCAGTCAAGGCAAGGGTTATATTCGGACATGATGGCACGGAGGGAAGGTTGTTGTTATCGGGCTGTGCCCGCGGCGCCATTCTCAGTCCAAGCAGGGGTGGCTGAATAGAGGGGGAATGCAAAAATAATCGCCGTCCATCGCCATGCCTGCGTGGCGACAGGGGCAGGCCCTGTCGCGCGGGCACTCAGCACAGCGCTTTGTAGGTATTCACGTCACACTGCTGCAGCCCTAGCCCCTCGGTGGGCTCGTAGCCATCGCCGCACACCTGGCTGAAACCCGTCTGCCTGCTCCCCTCGTGCACCAGCCGGTCGTGCTGGCTGCCCTCGGTGAGCACGGTGTAAGACACCCGGCGCATGTCCTGGTACTGGCCCTCACGCGCAGCGATCGCCTGGTGGTACCCCATCACCTGGGCATCGCTGAGCCCCAGCCGGCCGGCAAGCTCAACCCCCCAGCGCGCCAGGCACACCTCGGCGTAATGCCGCACGATCAGCCCTGGCTCCACCAGCAGCTTGCCCACCCCCGCGCCGTCGATGGAGGCATTGCCCACCAGCGTGGCATGGCGCCCTGGCATAGGGTAGATGCAGATCCGTGTCCCCTCCTCCACCGACGGGACCACGCAGGCAAAGCCTTTGGAGCGCTCGTCCCTGGAGTAGAACCCCACGTACTCGCGCACATTGCTGCCCAAGGCAATCCGTTCACGCTGAACGTTCCCCACGCCCGGCACCGGGTCGATGGCAAAGATGTTCACCGGGATGTCCCGCAGCACGGGGTCCTGAGCCATGGCATTAGCCAGCATGTGGCAGCTGATGCCGCCACGGCTCCAGCCCACCAGGTTGACTTGAGTGGGCTGGCGCGGCTTGCGGAACATACCGATGATGCGCTCCTGAAGTTCCTGGGGCGTCGGGTGGCGGTCGCCATAATCGTAGGTGCGCCAGAACCAGGATGCCGTGGAGGCCACCTCGGGCACCGGTACGCCGGCATTTTTCAGCCGTTCGTAGTCGGCTTCGCTGAGCTTGGTGCGTTGCCAGTTGCTTTCGCCCTTGATCACCTGCAGCACATGGTTGACGTTCTCCTCCCAGCCACGCCCGAACAACTGGCCGGTCCAGTTGAAGTAGCCGCCGGGCTCAACGAACAGTTGGTCATCCTGAAGGTTGCCGCTGCCGGGGCCGTCCACGGCGATCCAGTGGGCGAACTCACGGCCCTGGTCATTGTTGGCCAGCGTTGAAACCAGCTCTCCATTCCAGAAGTTGGGGTTTGCGTCGTCGAAGCGGTGCGAGCCGGTGCCGCAGAAGTAGGCGGTAAATACACTCATTGGAGGGTCTCTGTGGGGAGAAATGAGTGATGAAGATAGAGGTGGCAGTATGCGGGGAGCAGGCGGAAGCGAATCCCGTAGCTTTCAGTGGGGCCGCGATGCGGCCCCGAGGGCTTTACGCGCGAGGCGCGCTGTCGGCACGGAACATCTGGCGGATGCCGCGTATGGCTTGGCGAATGCGGTCCTGGTTCTCGATCAGCGCGAAGCGCACATGATCGTCACCGTAGTCGCCAAAACCGATTCCCGGCGACACGCACACCTTGGCCTCGGCCAACAGTTTCTTGGCAAACTCCAGCGACCCCAGGTGCGCATACTGCGGCGGAATCTTGGCCCACACGTACATCGACGCCTTGGGGTTCTCGACCATCCAGCCCAGCTCGTGCAGCCCCTTCACCAGCAGGTTGCGGCGCTGGCGGTACTGCTCGGCGATGTCACGCACACACTGCTGGTCACCTTCCAACGCGGCAATGGCCGCTACCTGCAGGGGGGTGAAGGTGCCGTAGTCGTGGTAGCTCTTGATGCGCGCCAGGGCGTTGACCAGTTCCGGGTTGCCGACCATGAAGCCGATACGCCAGCCGGCCATGTTGTAGCTCTTGGACAGCGTGAAAAACTCCACTGCAACGTCCTTGGCGCCCGGCACCTGCATGATCGACGGGGCCTTCCAGCCGTCGTAGACGATGTCGGCATAGGCCAGATCATGCACCACCAGCACCCCGTACTGCTTGGCCAGTGCCACCACTCGTTCGAAGAAATCCAGCTCCACGCACTGGGCGGTCGGGTTGGACGGGAAACCCAGGATCATCATCTTGGGCTTGGGGATCGACTCGCGGATGGCCCGTTCCAGCTCGTTGAAGAAGTCCACCCCCGGCACCAACGGCACGGAGCGCACCTGCGCACCGGCAATAACCGCCCCGTAGATGTGGATGGGGTAGCTGGGGTTGGGCACCAGCACCGTGTCGCCCTGATCGAGCGTGGCCAGCATCAGGTGGGCAAGGCCCTCTTTGGAACCAATGGTGACGATAGCTTCGTCTTCGGGGTCGATATCGACCTCGTAGCGTTCCTTGTACCAGTTGGAAATGGCCCGGCGCAGCCGCGGGATGCCACGGGAGGTGGAATAGCCATGGGTGTCCTCACGCTGGGCGACCTGTACCAGCTTCTCGACGATATGCGGGGGGGTGGCACCGTCAGGGTTGCCCATGCTGAGGTCGATGATGTCCTCGCCGCGGCGGCGGGCAGCCATCTTGAGTTCGGCAGTGATGTTGAAGACGTAAGGGGGGAGACGATCAATGCGCGCAAAACGGCGCGGCGAACCTGGGTTGGCCATGGCTTCCTCTGAGACGTAAGCGCCCGGAACCGTCCGAGCGACGTTGGCCGCATGGGGCGGCCTGAAACAGAAGATAGTGCCGATATGGGTGATCTGTAAAGGGCAATACCCTGTTTTTTATTATTTATTTAGATGCATTGTTGGAAAATCAACGGAGAGTGATTGCAACGACCGGCTGATGGCTGAAATAAAAAACCCCGGCACAAAGGCCGGGGCTTTTCGTGAAGCAGGCAGCAATTTCAGCGTGCGTAAGTCATCAGCACATCGGCCGCAGTCTGGCTGTCCACCCCCATCATCAAGCTCAAGGCCATGACGGTGAGAATGGAGAAGCCAAATACCTTGCGGGCCCACTTGCTGTCATCTTCAGCCTTGTAGCCACCCCAGGCCATGTACAGCCAGTACAGGCCCATGCCAGCTGCAACAGCCAGATAAGCGAGGCCGGCGTAGCCGCCCAGGGTAAGCATCAACGTGGCCAGCAGGAAGGCCAGCACGTACAGCACGATCTGCTTCTTCGCCGCAAGCACACCGCGCGCCACCGGCAGTACCGGAATGTTGGCGGCGCTGTAGTCCTTGAAGCGGAAGATGGCGATGGCGAAGCTGTGTGGCATCTGCCACAGGCTGAACATCACCAGCAGGGTGACCGCAGCCAGGTCGAAGCTGTTGCTCACGGCGCAGTAGCCGATCACCGGGGGCATGGCACCGGACAGGCTGCCAACCAGGGTGCCGTGCACCGACTTGCGCTTGAGCCACAGGCTGTAGAAGCCGACGTACACCACAAAGCCAACCAGCGCGCAGAACGCGGATAGAGGGTTGGCCTGCACGTACAGCAAGCTGAAACCCGCCACCCCGAGCAGGGTGGCGTAAATCAGCGCGAGGGGCAGTGACATGCCGCCCTGGACCATGACGCGGTTCTTGGTGCGCTCCATCTTCTGGTCGATGTCGCGGTCGATGCAGTTGTTGAACACACAACCGGACGCCACCACCAGAGAAGTGCCCACAATGACCGCCAGGAGCAGGGCGAAGTCCACATGGCCCTTCGCGGCAAGGAAGAAACCGCCTGCCACGGAAAGCACGTTACCGAAAATGATCCCCGGTTTGGTGATTTGGATAAAGTGCTTAACGGACATGCAGTCTTACCTCACTTGGCCAGCATTTCGAAGTGGATGCTGAACATGATCCACAGCGACAGGCCAACCAGCAGTGCGATCACCAACGTGGTGAACAGGAACGTCGATACGTTGTTGCGCTGCTCTTTCGAGCGGTCCATGTGCAGGAAGTATACAAGGTGTACAACAACCTGGATCACGGCCATGGCCACAACGATCAGAACGGTCAGGTTCTTCGGCAGGCTTGGGTACATCACCAGGCCGAACGGAATCGCGGTCAGGATGATCGACAGGACGAAGCCGATCATGTACGACTTCACGCTGCCGTGGCCACCCTCGTGATGAGTGTCGTGTGCGTTAGCCATTACAGAACTCCCAGCAAATAGACGACGGTGAATACGCAGATCCAGACCACGTCCAGGAAGTGCCAGAACAGGCTCAGGCAGCTCATGCGGGTCTTGGCGGTCGGCGTGATGCCGTGCTTGTTGATCTGGTACATCATGATTGCCATCCAGATCAGGCCGGCAGTCACGTGCAGGCCGTGGGTACCTACCAGGGCGAAGAAGCCCGACAGGAAACCGCTGCGCTGCGGGCCGAAGCCCTCGCCGATCAGGTGATGGAACTCATAGATTTCCATCGCGATGAAGCCTGCACCGAACAGGAAGGTCACAGCCAACCAGCCCAGTACGCCCGACTTGCTGCCGGCGAACATCTTCAGCATGGCGAAGCCGAAGGTGATCGAGGACAGCAGCAGGAACAGCGTTTCTACCGCTACGAAATCGAGCTGGAAGATGTCATGACCCGACGGGCCGCCGGCAAAACTGCCGGACAGCACCGCGTAGGTGGCGAAGAGCGACGCAAACAGGATGCAGTCGGTCATCAGGTACAGCCAGAAGCCCAGTACGGTCATCTGGCCCGAGTCGTGATGGTGATCGTCGTGCCCATGGTCATGACCATGAGCACCGTGCATTACTTGACTGGACATTGATTACACCCGCTCAAACGATTCGACACGTGCGCCGGCAGGCAGAGCACCTGCTTTGGCCAGCGCTTGCATGCGCTCGCCTTCGATGCGCGCCACTTCTTCGGCCGGAACCATGAAGCCCTGGTCGTCACGCGCAGCGTGGCGAACGAAGACAGCGATGGTTGCAACCAGGCTTGCGCCGACCAGCCACCAGATGTGCCAGATGAACGCGAAGCCGAAGATGGTCAGGAACAGGCCCATGAACAAACCGGTAGAGGTGTTGCTCGGCATGTGGATCGCTTCGTACTTGGCCGGCACCTTGTAGGCAACACCGTCTTCCTTGGCTTCGTGCCAGGCGTCCAGGCCGACCTTCTCAGGCATGTGGGCGAAGTTGTAGAACGGAGGTGGCGACGAAGTCGACCATTCCAGCGTACGGCCGCCCCATGGGTCGCCGGTGACGTCCATGTTCTGGTGACGGTCGCGAACCGATACGTACAGCTGGATCAGCTGGCAGGCGATACCGAACAGGATCAGCACGGCGCCGACCACGGCTACGTACAGGTAGGGTTCCCACAGCGGGTTGTCGGAGTGGTTCAGACGACGGGTCATACCCATGAAGCCCAGGGCATACAGCGGCATGAACGCAACGTAGAAGCCCGAGATCCAGAACCAGAAAGCAGCTTTGCCCCACTTCTCGTTCAGGGTGAAACCAAAGGCTTTCGGGAACCAGTAGGCGAAGCCGGCGATGTAGCCGAATACCGCACCACCGATGATCACGTTGTGGAAGTGAGCGATCACGAACAGGCTGTTGTGCAGCACGAAGTCAGCACCTGGAACTGCCAGCAGAACGCCGGTCATGCCACCGATGGAGAAGGTGATCATGAAGCCCAGGGTCCAGAGAATCGGCGCGGTGAAGCGCAGGCGGCCCTGGTAGATGGTGAACAGCCAGTTGAACAGCTTCACACCGGTCGGAATGGAGATCAGCATCGTCGCCAGGCCGAAGAAGGTGTTGACGCTGGCGCCGGCACCCATGGTGAAGAAGTGGTGCAGCCAGACCGCAAAGCCCAGAATTGCAATGGCACCCGATGCGTAGATCATCGCGTGGTGGCCAAACAGGCGCTTGCCGGCAAACGTCGAGGTCACTTCCGAGAACACGCCGAAGGCCGGCAGGATCAGGATGTAAACCTCAGGGTGACCCCAGGCCCAGAACAGGTTGACGTACATCATCGGGTTCCCACCAAGCTCGTTGGTGAAAATGTGGAAGTCCAGATAACGGTCAACAGTCAGCAGTGCCAGTGCAGCGGTCAGAATCGGGAACGAAGCGACGATCAGCACGTTGGCCCAGGTGCAGGTCCAGGTGAAGATCGGCATGTCCATCAGCTTCATGCCAGGTGCGCGCATCTTCATCACGGTGACGAGGAAGTTCACACCCGTTAGTGTCGTACCCAACCCTGAGAGCTGTAGCGCCCAGATGTAATAGTCGACACCCACCCCAGGGCTGTACTGGATACCCGCCAGCGGCGGATAGGCAACCCAACCGGTCTTGGCGAATTCACCAACACCCAGCGAGATGTTCACCAGCAGCACGCCTGCCAGCAGCAGGTAGAAGCTCAGGGAGTTCAGGAACGGGAAGGCAACGTCACGTGCACCGATCTGCAGAGGAACCGCGAGGTTCATCAGGCCGGTGAAGAACGGCATCGCCATGAAGATGATCATGATCACACCGTGAGCGGTGAAGATCTGGTCATAGTGTTCAGGCGGCAGGTAGCCTTCGGAGCCACCGGTAGCGGCAGCCAGCTGGGTACGCATCATGATGGCGTCGGCAAAGCCGCGCAGCAGCATGACCATCGCGACGATGATGTACATCACCCCGATTTTCTTGTGGTCGACAGTCGTCAACCACTCAGTCCACAAGTAGGACCACTTGCGGAAGTAGGTGACAGCACCGACGACAGCGATACCACCGAGCGCGATCATGGCAAGTGTCACCATGACTATCGGCTCGTGATAGGGTATCGCCTCCAGGGTTAATTTACCGAACATCTCTTACTCCTCTGCACCGGCAGCTGGTTGCGTACTCGATTCCACACCCTTGGTTGTGGCCAGGTCTTTGCTGCCTGCTTCTTCGTGGCTACGGCCGCGGTTCATGCCTTCGTACTTGTCGACGATCAGCTGGAACTGCTCTGGCGAAGCCTCGCTATACAGCTCGACTGGGTTGTTTTCGCTTGGTTTGGCCAAGGCGTCGTAGGTGGCCTTGTCCAGCTTCTTCGGCGACTGCTTGACCTCGGCGACCCACTTGTCGAAGTCTTCCTGGGTCGTGGCAGTAGCCTTGAATTTCATGCCGGTGAAGCCAGCACCGCTGTAGTTGGCGCTGATACCGTCGAACACGCCGTTTTCGTTGGCGATCAGGTGCAGCTTGGTGGTCATGCCCGCCATGGCGTAGATCTGGCCACCCAGGCCCGGGATGAAGAAGGAGTTCATCACGGCGTCGGAGGTGACGCGGAAGTTGACCGGGGTATTGGCCGGGAAGACGATCTTGTTGACCGTGGCAATGCCTTGTTCCGGGTAGATGAACAGCCACTTCCAGTCCAGCGCGATCACGTCGATCTGTACCGGCTTGACGTCGGAGTCCAGCGGGCGATACGGGTCGAGCTTGTGGGTGGACTTGTAGGTCACGTAGCCCAGCACGATGATGATCAGAATCGGGATGATCCAGACGGCAGCCTCGATCTTGCTCGAGTGCGACCAGTCAGGGGTGTAGGTGGCAGCCTTGTTGGACGCGCGATACTTCCAGGCGAAGACCACGGTCATGATGATGACCGGCACCACGACCAGCAGCATCAGGCCGATCGCGATGAGGATCAGGTTCTTTTGCTCAATGCCGACCTGGCCCTTCGGGTCGAGCAGGGTCCAGTTGCACCCACTGAGTAAAAGCATGCCTAAAAAGGGCAATATGCCAAACAGTCTGGGGTAACGCTTTTTACTCATCTCACGACCTCTAGATCAGCTTGCTTCAATGCAATTTGTGTTTTGGTAGCCAGCACTTCGTCCTGCCAAGTGAGGCATGTTGCGCCCGTACCCGCCCCTGCCTGGGCCCGACTGCAGGACCTTGGCGTGAAGCGGGTTAGTGGTGCTTTTGGTTTCGTAGGCAACAGGCCTGTACAGCAGACCAAGTCCATTTGGTGCGGGAAAACGCGGAGGGGGGTCCGCCCGGTATCGCCGTTGGGCGAAACTTGACGAAGTCAGCAAAAGGGAGCGCCTTGGCTTCCTTCAATCCTGCGACTTGCAAGCAGTGCCGAACGGAAATTGGGGGCGATTGTAGATAGGTCGCCAACCCTTGACTATGACTTATTGAGCAACAGTCTTTTACAGAATGCGCAACAATAGCACCTCAAAACTCAACTTCGCGACAGTTTGTCGCACCCCTGGCAGTAGCCCTGGAACCCGCATCACGCAAGGGCTGCGGGTTGATCTGAGTCAATCGTTGAGCAACTTTCGGTACCGCATCATAGCCCTGAAAAAAATGTGGCGATCAGGGACTTTTGTCTAGGCCTGGCGCCGGTTGCGGTAGATGCCCAACGGCACCAGCAAGGCGGTCAGCACAAAGGCCACCAACGCCCATTGAGCCAGAGAAAGACCCAGCACGGGTGGGTAGGGCGTGCTGCAGAAGCCGTCTACCTGAAATGCCAGCGGCCAGACCTTGGCCAATGGCAGGTCGTCCACGATGGGCTGCAGGGTATCGATGCCGCAGCTGACCATGGGGTTGGCGAGTATATACACATGGTTGCCGGCTGCAATGATTCCGCCCACGGCGCTGAGCACCACCAGCACTTCGAAGAAGGTCAGACTGCGGCGCCCCGGCATGGCGGCAGCCAGGAAGGCAAACACGGCGATGAACAGCAATGCGTAGCGCTGCAGGATGCACAGCGGGCAAGGCGCTTCGCCCAACACCACCTGCATGTACAGGGCGCCCCCGATCAGCGAAACGCAGATCAGGCCCAACAGCACCAGAAAGCGCCGTTCCCGATTCAGGCGCGATGTTTGTTCGTTCATTGCCGGTTCCTTCGATGAATGGGTCGCCGCGTGATCCGCCAGCCTGAGCGCAAGTCTACACGCCGGGCAAGCGTTTGCGCGTGTGGCGCGTTCATTCGGTGCGGATGAGACACGGTGTAATGAGGTCGGTTCAATGGGGGGGGGTAAACCGCGCGAGAGGCAACCAAGGGCATGACGTGGTTTATGCGGTGGCGCGTAGATCGAGCGCCGCCCGCGCGGCGCATCGCGAGCTGCGCTCGCTCCTACGT
>NZ_JACVVG010000082.1:0-9437 GCF_016647875.1 Pseudomonas sp. S36
ACGTAGGAGCGAGC
Organism: Pseudomonas sp. S36; assembly: GCF_016647875.1. Lineage (NCBI taxonomy): Bacteria > Pseudomonadati > Pseudomonadota > Gammaproteobacteria > Pseudomonadales > Pseudomonadaceae > Pseudomonas > Pseudomonas sp. S36. The sequence goes on from NZ_JACVVG010000082.1 coordinate 15, forward strand.
AAAGCTCGCGATGCGCCGCGCGGGCGGCGCTCGGTCTAACAGGCGCAGAGCGTGTTGCGGCGAACACTTAACGGCCATGATGCACCCTCGAACCGGTGCCTTGCCTGAAGAAGGTGGTGGGGCTGATAGTGCTCACCTTCGGAACATTCCTACACCAGCCAAGCTGGCGATATCCTCCCCCGGAACTTATTCTCCACCACCGGTTCCTAACCCGTTCAACAAGGCCTGACCAGCGGCGTCCGGTGCTTCGGTGGTTTGCAAGTCGAGTAGTCCCCCCGACCCATGTATACTGCGGCATCGAACTGAATGCGCGCGGCTGGAAGCGCTGCGTCACGCCCAATAATCACACATGCCCGCACGGCACTATCGGAGTTGGTTAAGTCGCATGAAAGCAATCGTTACTGGGATCACTGGTCAAGACGGCGCCTACCTGGCGGAACTGCTGCTGGAGAAGGGCTACACGGTGTACGGCACCTACCGTCGCACCAGCTCGGTTAACTTCTGGCGCATCGAGGAGTTGGGCATCCACACCAACCCTAACCTGCACCTGGTCGAGTACGATCTCACCGACCTGTCGGCCAGCATCCGCCTGCTGCAAACCACCGAAGCCACCGAGGTCTACAACCTCGCTGCGCAAAGCTTCGTAGGTGTGTCCTTCGAACAGCCGCTGACCACCGCCGAAATCACCGGCCTGGGCGCGGTCAACCTGCTGGAAGCCATCCGCATCGTCAACCCGAAGGTACGCTTCTACCAGGCCTCCACCTCCGAAATGTTCGGCAAGGTGCAAGAAATTCCGCAAGTCGAAACCACCCCGTTCTACCCGCGTAGCCCCTACGGTGTGGCCAAGCTGTACGCCCACTGGATGACCATCAACTACCGCGAGTCGTACAACATCTTTGCCACCAGCGGCATCCTGTTCAACCACGAGTCGCCCCTGCGTGGCCGTGAGTTCGTGACCCGCAAGATCACCGACTCGGTCGCCAAGATCAAGCTGGGCCTGCTGGACAAGCTGGAGCTGGGCAACCTGGACGCCAAGCGCGACTGGGGCTTCGCCAAAGAGTACGTCGAAGGCATGTGGCGCATGCTGCAGGCTGACGAGCCAGACACCTTCGTACTGGCCACCAACCGCACCGAAACCGTACGTGACTTTGTCACCATGGCCTTCAAGGCAGCTGGCATCGAGATCAACTGGGCCGGTAAGGATGAAGCCGAGCAGGGCACCTGCGCCGCCACCGGCAAAGTGCTGGTAGTGATCAACCCGAAATTCTACCGCCCGGCCGAAGTCGAGCTGCTGATCGGCAACCCAGCCAAAGCGAAAGAAGTACTGGGCTGGGAGCCTAAAACCAGCCTGGAAGAGCTGTGCCGCATGATGGTCGAAGCCGACCTGCGTCGTAACGAAAAAGGGTTCTCGTTCTGATGCAAATGGCCAGCAAACGCGCGCTAATCACCGGGGTACAAGGGTTTACGGGCCGCTATATGGCGGCCGAACTGCGGGCCCATGGTTATGAAGTGATCGGTACCGGGAGCCAGCCATTGGCAGTGCCCGGCTACCACCAGGTTGATCTTACTGATGGGCCTGGCTTGCACGCGTTGCTGGCCGAAGTGCAGCCAGATGTGGTCGTGCATCTGGCTGCCATTGCGTTTGTCGGGCACGGCGCTGCCGATGCTTTCTATCAGGTGAACCTGATCGGCACGCGCAACCTGCTCGAAGCCATTGCGGCCTGTGGCAAAGCACCTGAGTGTGTGCTGGTCGCCAGCAGCGCCAATGTTTATGGCAATGTTTCCGAAGGGATGCTGGACGAGCAGACGCCACCCGCGCCTGCCAACGACTACGCCGTCAGCAAGCTGGCGATGGAGTATATGGCACGGCTATGGTGCGACCGGCTGCCTATCGTTATCACGCGTCCGTTCAACTACACCGGGGTAGGGCAGGCTGAAAACTTCTTGCTGCCCAAGATCGTTTCACACTTCCAGCGCAAGGCCAGCACCATCGAGCTGGGTAACCTGGACGTATGGCGCGATTTCAGCGATGTGCGTGCGGTGGTGCGGGCTTATCGCGGCCTGATCGAGGCACGTGCTGTCGGCCAGACGGTGAACGTAAGCTCAGGCATTACCCATTCGCTGCGCGAAGTGATCGCCAGGTGCGAAACCATTACCGGCCATACGCTGGATGTGCAGGTAAACCCTGCGTTCGTGCGCGCCAATGAAGTAAAAACCCTGTGCGGCGACAACAGCCGCCTGCGCGCACTGGTGCCTGGCTGGGAAACGCCTGCGCTGGATGAAACGCTGGGTTGGATGCTTGCCGGTAAATGAAGGTCATTCTTTCCGTTGAGCCTGTACGCTTTCCACTGACCGGCATTGGCCGCTATACCTACGAACTGGCCAGCCGGTTGCAACACAGCAGTGGCATCAGCCAACTGCGCCTGTTTGCCGGGCGCAGGTTTCTGGCCGAACTGCCCAAGCCGGCTCAGCAATCGGACGCGGTGCACGGGCTCAAGCGCTTCGTGCAGAAAAACGCCCTGGCTGTGGAAGCCTATCGGCGCCTGATGCCCTACCTGCGGCAACGGGCACTGCGCGGGCATGATGACTTCCTCTACCACAGCCCCAACTACTACCTGCCGAAATTTGCCGGCCGCAGCGTGGCCACCTTCCACGACCTGTCGCCGTTCACCTGGGCGCATTGCCACACTCCCCAGCTGGCGCGCTACCTGCAAAAAGAGCTCACGCTCACGCTGGACCGCGCCGATGCGCTCATCACCGACTCGGCCTATACCCGGCAAGAACTGGCAGATTATTTCAACTGGCCCATTGAGCGCATTCACACTGTGCCCTTGGCCAGCTCGCCCGAGTTTCACCCCCGCAGCCCTGCGCAGCTGCGGGAAGGGCTCGCCCGTCACGGCCTGGAGCCGGGCGGCTACAGCCTGTTCGTCGGCACCATCGAGCCGCGCAAGAACCTGCAGAACCTGCTGGATGCCTATGGCCGGCTGCCCCTGGCACTCCGCCGCCGCTGGCCGTTGATCATCACCGGCTACCACGGTTGGCGCAGCGAGGCCATTCATGCCCGCATCGCTGAGGCCCAGCAGCAGGGGTGGGCCCGCTACCTGGGCTTTGCGCCCAGCGAAGACTTGCCCTTGCTGTTCGCCGGCGCCAGGCTGTTTACCTTCCCCTCGCATTACGAAGGCTTTGGCTTGCCCGTGCTTGAGGCGATGAGTTCCGGCGTGCCGGTGGTGTGCTCCAACAGTTCGTCTTTGCCGGAGGTGGCCGGCCCGGCAGCGCTGATGTGCGCGCCGGATGATGTCGAAGCCCTGACTGCGCTGTTGCAGCGCGGGCTGGAAGACGAAGCCTGGCGCGAGGCAGCCGTGGCGCAAGGCTTGGCGCATGCCGGTGGATTCTCCTGGGAGCGCTGCGCCCAGGGCACCCTCGAGGTTTACAAAGCGGTCAGGGCGCGATGATCAAGGTTCTGCATTTTTTCAAAACGTACTACCCGGACTCCATGGGTGGCATCGAGCAGGTGATCTTCCAGATCGCCGAGGGTACCCAAGCCCATGGCATCCAGCCTGAAGTGTTGTACTTAAGTAGCCGCGGGGCTGCGCGCAACGAACCCGTGGCCAACCACCTGACCCACCGCTCGAAGCTGGACCTGCATGTAGCCTCCACAGGCTTTTCCCTGTCTGCGTTCAAGGATTTCCGCGAGCTGGCCAGCCAGGCCGACATTGTTCACTTCCACTTCCCGTGGCCGTACATGGACCTGGTGCACTTCATGGCCGGCGTGAACAAGCCGACCGTGGTCAGCTACCACTCGGACATCGTCAAGCAGAAATGGCTGCTCAAGCTGTATCAACCGTTGATGAACCGCTTTTTTGCCAGCGTGGATCGGGTTGTGGCGTCTTCACCCAATTACGCCGCCCATAGCCCGGTACTGACGCAGTTTAAGGACAAGGTGTCGATCATCCCTTATGGTCTGGACAGGTCCACCTACCCGCAGGCCAGCGTGGAAAAGCTCGCCTACTGGCGGGCACGCCTGCCACAGCGGTTCTTCCTGTTCGTTGGCGCGCTGCGCTATTACAAAGGGTTGGACTACCTGCTGGAGGCGGCGCGCATCAGCGGCCTGCCGGTGGTGATCATGGGTGGTGGCTTCCTGGAGGCTCAGCTGCGGCAACAGGCGGCGGATGCCGGCCTGGAGCAGGTGCAGTTTCTGGGTGGCCTGCCGGACGAGGACAAGGTGGCACTGCTGGAGCTGTGCTATGCCTTTACCTTCCCGTCGCACCTGCGTTCCGAGTCATTCGGCATTTCGTTGCTGGAGGCCGCCATGTACGGCAAGCCGCTGGTTTCGTGCGAGATGGGCTCGGGCACTACCTTCATCAACCTGGCCGACCAGACCGGTCTGGTAGTACCGCCGCGCGATGGCGCCGCATTGGCACAGGCCATGCAGCGTCTATGGGATGACCCTGAGATGGCGCGGGCCATGGGTGTGAAGGCACAGCGGCGGTACGAAGAGGTGTTCACGGCATCGGCCATGGCCAGTGCGTATGCCGAGCTCTACCGCAGTTTGTTGTAGCAGCGATACACGGCCAAACAAGGCGCGCAAGCTCTTCAATGACGCCTGGGCGAATCGAGAACGAATTTCATGGAACGACCCACAATACTCGTTACCGGTGCTAGTGGTTTTGTCGGCGGTGCCCTGTGCAGGCAACTGGCTCACAGCGACCTGGTGGCTACACGTGCGGCCCTGCGCAGTGGCGCAATGGCTCCGGTTGCGGCAATGCCGTCAGTCACTATAAAGGATCTGGACGCAGCCACCGACTGGGCAGCAGCCTTGGCTGGCATCCATGTAGTGGTACACGCCGCCGCACGCGTGCACGTGATGCATGAAACTGCTACCGATAGCCTTGCCGAGTTTCGCCGGGTCAACGTGGAGGGCACGCTGAACCTGGCACGGCAGGCCGCCGCCGCCGGTGTGCGCCGTTTCATTTTCATCAGCTCCATCAAGGTGAACGGTGAAACCAGCCAGCCAGGCAGCCCGTTGCGGGCCGATGATAAGCCTGCGCCCCAGGATGCTTACGGCGTGTCCAAGCACGAAGCCGAGCAAGGCCTGCATGCGCTGGCTGCAAGCACTGGCATGGAGGTTGTGGTGATTCGCCCGGTGCTGGTGTACGGCCCCGGGGTCAAGGCCAACTTCCTCAGCATGATGCGCTGGGTGCACCGCGGTGTGCCGTTGCCATTGGGCGCGGTGCACAACCGCCGCAGCCTGGTATCGCTGGCAAACCTGGTTGACCTGGTCACCACCTGCATCGAGCACCCGGCCGCAGCGGGGCAGACGTTCCTGGCCAGCGATGGCGACGATGTTTCCCTCAGCCAGCTACTGCGGGCTTTGGGCCAAGCGATGGGCCGGCCAGCAAGGCTCCTGCCGGTACCCGCCGCTCTCTTGAAAACCGCCGCTTCGCTGCTGGGCCGTCGGGATCTGGCGCAGCGCTTGCTGGGCTCGCTGCAGGTGGACATCACCAAGAACCGCGAACTGTTGGGCTGGCACCCTCCTTACACGCTGCAGCAAGGCCTGACCCTGGCTGCCCGACCTTTTCTGGAAGCTCACCACCGATGATTTGGCTGATTGTGATTGCAGGCCTGGCAGCCTGGCTGATGACCGGTGCGCTGCGGCGCTATGCATTGGCTCGCAGCCTGCTGGATGTGCCCAATGCACGTAGTTCGCATACGCTGCCAACGCCGCGCGGTGGAGGCCTGGCGTTCGTCGTTGCGTTTTTGGTGGGGGCACTAGGGCTTGCGCTTTGGGATGCAGTAGACCCGTCAGCCCTGGTAGCTGTGCTGGGGGCGGGCGGTTTGGTGGCCGTCATCGGCTTTATGGACGACCACGGGCATATCGCCGCACGCTGGCGCCTGCTGGGCCATTTCGCCGCTGCCGCCTGGGGGCTGGCCTGGATGGGGGGCATGCCACCCATTGATATCTTCGGGTGGCCATTGCACGCGCTCTGGCTTAGCGTACCGTTGGGCCTGCTGTACCTCGTCTGGCTGCTCAACCTCTACAACTTCATGGACGGTATCGACGGCATTGCCAGTATCGAAGCCATCTGCGTGTGCCTGGGCGGTACGCTGCTGTTCTGGCTGGTGGGTGCGCCCGATGCGGCCTGGCTACCGCTGCTGCTGGCGGCCACCGTGACTGGCTTCCTGATCTGGAACTTCCCCCCGGCGCGCATTTTCATGGGCGACGCCGGCAGCGGTTTCCTCGGCATGGCACTCGGTTTGCTGGCATTACTGGCAGGTTGGGTAGACCCGCTACTATTCTGGGGGTGGTTAATACTTTTGGGTGTATTTGTGGTCGACGCCACCTTCACCTTGGGGCGGCGCCTGCTGCGCGGCGAGAAGGTCTACGAAGCGCACCGCAGCCACGCCTACCAGTACGCTTCGCGGCGTCACGGCAGCCATCGCCCGGTAAGCCTGGCGGTGGCGGCCATCAACCTGGGCTGGCTGCTGCCGGTCGCTGTCGTGGTCGTGGTGTTCAAACTCGATGGGGCATGGGGAACCTTGGTGGCCTATGCGCCTCTGATACTGTTGGCAATCGCCTACCATGCAGGGGAAAAAGAATAGGATGCTCCAGCACTACAGGCGCCACCCAGCGTTTTTCAGCGCTGCTGATACCGCAGCGCCCAACGGCTTCACCCGAGGTGTTCTTGCCATGAGGAAAGCCCCATGAGCAATGCGAAAAGCGACAGGCTACGCCAATACCTGGTCAACCTGTCCCGCCGACAGAAGCGCCTCATTCAGGTGTGCACAGATGTAGTGCTCATCTGGCTTGCCCTGTGGCTGTCATTCATCGTGCGCCTGGGCGTCGACGAAATGTACAACCCCATCGTCGAACACACCTGGCTGTTCATGGTGGCCCCCTGCGTTGCCATCCCGCTGTTCATCCGGTTCGGCATGTACCGCGCCGTCATGCGCTACTTCGGCAACGACGCCCTGGTCACCATCATCAAGGCCGTTACCCTGTCGGCACTGATTCTGGCGGTGCTGGTGTACTGGCACAGCAACCACCAGGAAGTGGTCCCACGCTCGATCATCTTCAACTACTGGTGGCTCAGCATGGTCATCATCGGCGGGTTACGCCTGATCATGCGCCAGTACTTTCTGGGTGACTGGTTCACCGGTGCCCACCAGATGCCTTTCGCCAACCGTGACGATGGCATGATCAAGGTCGCCATCTACGGTGCCGGTACAGCCGGTAACCAGCTGCTGGCGGCCCTGCGCATGGGCCGGGTGATGCGGCCGGTGGCGTTCATCGACGACGACGGTGACCTGGCCAACCGGGTGATTTCCGGCCTGCAAGTGTACAAGCCCAAGCACCTGGAGCAGATGCTGAAAGAAACCGGCGCACAGGAGGTGCTGCTGGCGCTGCCATCTGCCACCCGCGCCAGGCGCCGGGAGATCCTGGCGCTGCTTGAGCCTTACCCGCTCCATGTCCGAAGCGTGCCAGCCTTCGCCGACCTGGCCACCGGGCGGGTGAAGGTGGATGACATCCAGGACGTGGACATCGCCGACCTGCTGGGCCGTGACCCTGTGCCCGCCCAGGACGGCCTGCTGGAGCGCTGCGTGCACAAGCAGGTGGTACTGGTCACCGGTGCCGGCGGCTCCATAGGCGCGGAGCTGTGCCGGCAGATCATCGGCCTTGGGCCCAAGACCCTGCTGCTGCTGGACCACGCCGAATTCAACCTGTACAGCATTCTCAGCGAGCTGGAGCAACGTATTGCCCGTGAGTCGCTGACCGTGCAGCTGCTGCCCATTCTGGGCTCGGTGCGCAACCAGCAGCACTTGGCCGATGTGATGGGCACCTGGCGGGTAGATACGGTGTACCACGCTGCCGCCTACAAGCATGTGCCCATGGTGGAGCACAACATCGCCGAAGGCATCCTCAACAACGTCTACGGCACCCTGTGCACAGCCCAGGCGGCGCTGCAGACGGGGGTGGCGAACTTTGTGCTCATTTCCACCGATAAGGCTGTGCGCCCCACCAATGTGATGGGCAGCACCAAGCGGCTGTCCGAACTGATTTTGCAGGCGCTCAGCCGCGAAGCTGCCCCGGTGCTGTACGGCGACTGCAACAAGATTGCCCGGGTGAACAAAACCCGCTTCACCATGGTGCGCTTCGGCAATGTGCTGGGCTCGTCGGGCTCGGTAATTCCGCTGTTCCACCAGCAGATCAAGGCCGGTGGGCCGCTGACGGTGACCCACCCCAAGATCACCCGCTACTTCATGACCATCCCCGAAGCCGCCCAGTTGGTGGTGCAGGCTGGGGCCATGGGGCAGGGCGGTGATGTGTTCGTGCTGGACATGGGCGAGCCGGTACGCATTGTCGAATTGGCCGAGAAGATGATTCACCTGTCTGGCCTGAGCGTGCGCAGCCCGGCCAACCCCCAGGGGGATATATCCATCGACTTCACCGGCTTGCGCCCAGGCGAGAAGCTGTACGAAGAATTGCTGATCGGTGACGACGTAGCCCCCACCGCGCACCCCATGATCATGGTGGCCAACGAGGACTTCGTGGCGTGGGAGCTGCTGCGCGAACGCCTGACGGCGCTGCTGGCTGCCGTGGCTGAAGATGATTTCACCCGGGTGCGCCAGTTGCTGCGGGAGCTGGTAAGCGGTTATTCACCACAGGGCGATATTGTGGACTGGGTATACCTGCAACGCCGCCAGGGGCCGGTAGACAGATAAAAACGGCGTGGGGTGTAGGACTACAAGCGCACCCCCGTCAGAGATGCGTTCGGGCCGCTGGTGAGCGGCCCGCAGACTCGCCGAAAGCTCAAACAGGCATCCGCTCCGGGTAAGAAAACCTTTATGGGGGCGTGTCTTAACTGGTAACCGTTCACCCCGCCTGCTACCTGTTTAACGCCGGGTTTCACCGCTAGGGTTGTCTGCGCAGCCGAAGGAAAAGCTGCCGCACACTGATCAACCCTAGGAGTTTCACCATGCGCAACAACGTATTGTCGTATCTGCTACTGCCCCTGTTCGCCAGCCTGTCGTTTTCCCTCAGCGCCGCGCCGGCTAGCACGCCATCGGTGCTGGAGCCGCTGCAGGTGGTCGCCCAACAGCACCCTGAAGCGCTACCACGTCTGGACATCAACAAGGCCGATGCCGCCACGCTGCAGAAAGAACTGAACGGTATCGGCAAGGCCAAGGCAGAGGCCATCGTGGCGTACCGCGAAGCCCACGGGCCATTTACCTCGGTGGATGAGTTATTGGAAATCAAGGGCATCGGCAATGCGCTGCTGGAGCGCAACCGCGACAAAGTCACCGTGGAATAACCCCACACCTGTAGGAGCGAGCGCAGCTCGCGATGGGGTGCAAAGCACCCCCCCCCCCGTAGCTGCGCCGCCGCCATCGCCGGGGGCGCTACGCACCCCATGGCGGGCGGCG
>NZ_JACVVG010000083.1:0-8946 GCF_016647875.1 Pseudomonas sp. S36
CCGCTGGGGCTGCGTTGCAGCCCATCGCGACCTGCGGTCGCTCCTACAGGGACGTACATATTCCCCCGTAGGCGCTAGCGAAGCTCGCGATGGGGTGCGCAGCGCCCCCGGCATTCTATGATTGAAGCTGATACCGCTGGGGCTGCGTTGCAGCCCATCGCGATCGGCCCTACCGGGGGGTAGCGTTGATTTGCTGTTGAAGGTTCTGCAACTGGCTTTGCACGTTGTTGAAATTGCGGGTCATCTGGCCACGGAATGCATCGAACTCCTGCACAGAAGCCCCAGCGCCCGCGCTTGAATTCGCGCGGCCGTCCAGCTGGCTCTTGAGCACCAGTACATCCTGCTCAAGGCTCTCGATGGCGGCTTTCGGGTTGCCTTGCTTCTTGAGCGCCGCAACCTCGTCACTCAAGCTCTTGAGTTGCCCGTCGACCTTGCCGCCATCCAGCTGCCCGGACTTCAACGCCGCCAGCTCGCCGTTCACCGCCTTGAGTTGCGCCTGCAACTGGGTTTGCAGCTCACTCACCGCCTTTTGCTGCTCACGGGTATCGGCCAGCACCTGCTCCAGGCGCTTGCCCAGGTCACCTGCCTGGCCCGCCACACCCTGCTGCTGTTTACCCTGTTCGGCAAGGCTTGCCTGCAATTGACGAATCTGCAGCTTCAGCGCTTCGCTGCCGCTGGAGCTGGAAGACTCACTGGCCTCGACCTTGCCACTGATGGCTTGCAAGCGCCCAGCAGCCTCTTCGCTGATACGGGCAAAGCTTTCCTGGGTAGCCACCAGTTGCTGCTCCATCAGCGAGATCTGCTGGAAACTCCACCAGCCCAGGCAACCCAGGGCAATGAACGCAGCCCCCAGCAACGCCCACAGCGGCGCGTTGCTCGCAGGCTTCGCGGCCTTTTGACGGCTGCGTGAAACATGTGCCGGCAGCAGTTCATCATCATCCGGCGTGCCGGCACGCAAAGGGGGCACATCATCGAAATCGTCGTGAGCATCGTTGCGCATGGGGCTTCAACCAAACAGATAGCAAAGAGACAGAAGTATAAACCGCTCGCACGGCGCTCTGATGACCATCATCACAGCGACCGGTTCACTGGCCGGGCGGCTGGTGCTTCCACCAGGTGCAGAACTCATCCAATGCCGTCCACAGGCTCACCTTTGGCTGGTAATCCAGGTGCTGGCGGGCGCGGCTGATGTCCAGGGTGAAATCACGGCTCATCACCTGCATGCCCAGGCGCGACAGCGTGGGTTGCGGGCGCCCGGGCCAGAGCAGGCAAGCAGCCTCGTTTAACGCGGCCATGCCGTAGGCCAGCCCGTAGCTGCGGTAGCGCGTCACCGGCGGCAACTGCATCTGGCGCATCACGTAGTTGATCACGTCCCACAGCGGCAGCGGGTGGCCATTGCTGATGTTGTAGGCTTGGCCCAGCGCCCGGCCATCGGCAAACAGCGCGCTCAACAATGCCTCGTTGAGGTTGTGCACGCTGGTGAAGTCCACCTTGTTCAGGCCATTGCCGATAATGGCGACGCGGCCCTTGCGCTGCATCTGCATCAGCCGTGGGAAAATACTGGCATCACCCGCGCCGGTGACAAAGCGCGGCCGCAGCGCCAGGACCTCCAGGCCAAACTCCTGCGCACCGAACACCTTTTGTTCGGCCAGGTACTTGGTGCGCCCGTAGTGATCATGGAAGCGTCGCGGTACCTGGTCCTCGCGGATGTCCTGGCGCGAGCGGCCATTGAAGTAGATCGACGGTGACGACAGGTGCACCAGGCGCCGCACATGTTCCTTCAGGCAGCCCTCGACCACGTTCTCGGTCACCACCACGTTGCCCTGGTGGAAGTCCTGGTAACGCCCCCAGTTACCCACCGCGCCGGCGCAGTGCACCACAGCCTCCACACCCTGGCACAGGCGGCGGGCAAGTTCGGCATCGCCCAGGTCGCCGGGGATGAACTGCGCACCCCGCCTGACCAGGTGCTCCACCCCCTCGGCGCGCCGACCACTGACCCGTACGTCCAGCCCCTGCTCCAAGGCGTGGCGCGCGAAACGACCGCCGATGAAGCCACTCGCGCCAGTGACCAGAATTCGCATGTAACACTCCGTCTTGCCAAATTTCAGAAGCAACTGACGCCAGCCGCCCCTACAAGGGCACCAACCATTGCCGGGCGGTGTGCCGCAGGTGGTCAGTCAGTTGCGCGAGCAATTGCCCGCCCGTGCGCCAATGATGCCAGTACAGCGGTACATCGATGGGGGTATCCCGGCAAATTTCCACCAGTTGCCCAGCGGCCAGTTGCTCACGGGCCTGCAGCTCAGGCACCAGCCCCCAGCCCAGGCCGGCCTCGGTCATGCGCAGAAAACCCTCCGACGATGGGCACAGGTGGTGCAGGAAACCGTCTTCGATACCCAGGGAAGCCAGATACCGGTGCTGCAGGAAGTCATCGGGGCCGTAGACGATGGCCGGGGTGCGTGCCAGCCGGCCGGTGTCGAAACCCTGCGGGAAGTGTTGCGCCATGAACGCAGGGCTGGCCAGCGCGCGGTAGCGCATGGCGCCCAATGCCAGGCTGCGGGCGCCGGCCACCGGGCGTTCGCTGCCACACAGGCAGGCAGCCACCTCACCGGCGCGCATGCGTTTCAGGCCCACCTCCTGGTCTTCCACCACCAGGTCGGTCAACACTTTGTGCCGGGCACAGAAGTCGCCGACCGCGCCGGCCCACCAGGTGGCAAGGCTGTCGGCATTGAGCGCGATGCGCAGGCGTTCCGGCACGCCGCCTTCGTCCAGCGCCGGCACCTCGCGCTGAAGGTCACGCTCCAGCAGGCGCACCTGCTGCACGTGGTTCAGCAACTGGCGGCCAACCTCGGTGGGGCTGGGCGGTGCTGCGCGCACCAGTACCGGCTGCCCGACCCGCGCCTCCAGCAGCTTGATGCGCTGGGACACCGCAGACTGCGACAACCCAAGCACGCTGGCTGCGCGCTCGAAACCGCCCTGTTCGATCACCGCAGCCAGCGCGGCAAGCAGCTTGTAGTCGAACATCGATTTTCCTAATGAGTGATGAGCTTTATTGGTTTTTCTTATACAGCGTGGCAAATCACAATAGCCAGCATCTTTTACGGAGTAATCACCATGTGGCAAAGCTACCTCAATGGCATGCTGGTGGCCTTCGGCCTGATCATGGCCATTGGCGCGCAGAATGCATTCGTCCTGGCACAAAGCCTGCGCCGCGAACACCACCTGCCAGTGGCCGCGCTGTGCATTGTCTGCGACGCACTGCTGGTGGCCGCCGGGGTATTCGGCCTGGCGACGGTGCTGGCGCATAACCCGACCTTGCTGGCCGTCGCCCGCTGGGGTGGTGCGCTGTTCCTGTTGTGGTACGGGGCCAAGGCACTGCGCAGCGCCTGCTCGAAACAGAGCCTGCAGCACCAGCAGGGCCAGGGCATGCGCTCACGTCGCGCCGTACTGCTCAGTGCCCTGGCGGTCACCCTGCTGAACCCTCACGTTTACCTGGACACCGTGTTGCTGATCGGCTCACTGGGCGCACAGCAGGCCGCCCCCGGCGCCTATGTTGCCGGGGCAGCCAGCGCATCGCTGCTGTGGTTTTCGACCTTGGCCGTGGGCGCGGCCTGGCTCGCGCCGTGGCTGGCGCGGCCGGCCACCTGGCGCATGCTCGACCTGATGGTGGCGGTGATGATGTTCGCAGTGGCCGCACAGTTGATCTTCAGCTGATTTCCACGGCCCTGTTGCCGGCAAGCCCAGCCCATACGCGGGTGGGCTTGCCAGCGGCAGGCTCACCGCTGGTCGCCAGCCGGTGACCGCCCAGGAACCTCTTATCCCTATGTTTGTTGCGTGGTTATGCGCCAGGGCTGGTGCTATGATCCAGCCCTTGCGTCGCAAAGAGTACAAACTCGCCGACGCTCATAGGGCCGCCCGTGATCGGCCCTGCGCAAACCGCGAACTAGACCTGAATCAGGAGATCCACCATGGCTTTTGAATTGCCGCCGCTGCCTTACGCCCATGATGCCCTGCAGCCGCACATCTCCAAGGAAACCCTGGAGTATCACCACGACAAGCACCACAACACCTATGTCGTGAACCTGAACAATCTGGTCCCAGGCACCGAATTCGAAGGCAAGACCCTGGAAGAGATCGTCAAGAGCTCTTCGGGCGGCATCTTCAACAACGCCGCGCAGGTCTGGAACCACACCTTCTACTGGAACTGCCTGTCGCCAAACGGCGGCGGCCAGCCAACCGGTGCTCTGGCCGAGGCCATCAATACCGCTTTCGGTTCCTTCGACAAGTTCAAGGAAGAGTTCACCAAGACGTCGGTTGGCACCTTCGGTTCCGGCTGGGGCTGGCTGGTCAAGAAAGCTGACGGCTCCCTGGCCCTGGCCAGCACCATCGGCGCCGGCTGCCCGCTGACCAGCGGCGACACCCCGCTGCTGACCTGCGACGTATGGGAACACGCCTACTACATCGACTACCGCAACCTGCGTCCCAAGTACGTCGAGGCGTTCTGGAACCTGGTCAACTGGGCATTCGTTGCCGAGCAGTTCGAAGGTAAAACCTTCAAGGCCTGAGCCCCTCAGCCTTGAACAAGAAACCCGGCCCTGCGCCGGGTTTTTTCATGCCGGCTGCAACGCAGGGTTGTGCTTGCTCAGGCCGTATTGCACGCTAACATCAAACCACCGGATTATTGATACAGCGCATTCAAGTTGCAGGGTCTGGCAACCGATACACTGCTCGTGGCCACGCGGTAGTGTATGGTCATCGTTGATGGCAAAATGATGCCATTCGCATGAATTAAGGATAACCTCCATTGAAGCTGGAATTGCGGAACAGCTTGTCGGTCAAGTTGCTCAGGGTCGTGCTGCTGTCGGCGCTAGCGGTCGGCGTCGTGCTCAGTTGCGCGCAGATCGTCTACGACACCTACAAGACCCGCCAGGCCGTCAACAATGATGCCCAGCGCATCCTCGACATGTTCCGCGACCCCTCCACCCAGGCGGTGTACAGCCTTGACCGGGAGATGGGCATGCAGGTCATGGAGGGGCTGTTCCAGGACGAGTCCGTGCGCATGGCCTCCATCGGCCACCCCAATGAAACCATGCTGGCAGAAAAGTCCCGCCCCCTGCAGGACACGCCCATGCGCTGGCTGACCGACCTGATTCTTGGCCAGGAGCGCACCTACACCACCCAACTGGTCGGCCGCGGCCCCTACAGCGAATACTACGGTGACCTGAACATCACCCTCGATACCTCGTCGTATGGCCGGGACTTCCTGCTCAACGCCGTGATCATTTTCATTTCGGGTGTGCTGCGCGCACTGGCCATGGGGCTGGTGCTGTACCTGGTCTACCACTGGCTGCTGACCAAGCCACTGTCGAAGATCATCGAGCACCTCACCCAGATCAACCCCGACCGCCCAAGCCAGCACCAGATCCCGCTGATCAAGGGGCATGAAAAGAACGAACTGGGGCTGTGGGTGAACACCGCCAACCAGTTACTGGCGTCGATCGAACGCAATACCCACCTGCGCCATGAGGCAGAAAACAGCCTGCAACGCATGGCCCAGTACGACTTCCTCACCGGCCTGCCCAACCGCCAGCAGTTGCAACAGCAGCTGGACAAGATTCTGGTCGATGGCGGGCGCCTGCAGCACCGGGTAGCCGTGCTGTGCGTGGGGCTGGACGACTTCAAGGGCATCAACGAGCAGTTCAGCTACCAGGTAGGCGACCAGCTGCTGCTGGCCCTGGCTGACCGCCTTCGCGCCCACAGCGGCCGCCTGGGCGCCCTCGCCCGCCTGGGCGGTGACCAGTTCGCCCTGGTACAGGCCAACATCGAGCAGCCCTACGAAGCGGCCGAACTGGCGCAGAGCATCCTGGACGACCTCGAAGTGCCGTTCGACCTCGATCACCATCAGCAAATCCGCCTGCGTGCCACCATCGGCATCACCCTGTTCCCGGAAGACGGCGACAGCACCGAGAAGCTGCTGCAAAAAGCCGAACAGACCATGACCCTGGCCAAGGCCCGTTCACGCAGCCGTTACCAGTTCTACATCGCCAGCGTCGACAGCGAGATGCGCCGGCGCCGCGAACTGGAGAAGGACCTGCGCGAGGCCCTGCCACGCAACCAGCTGTACCTGGTGTACCAGCCGCAGATCAGCTACCGCGACCACCGCGTGGTCGGTGTCGAGGCCCTGCTGCGCTGGCAGCACCCGGAACTGGGCATGGTGCCGCCGGACCAGTTCATCCCGCTGGCCGAGCAAAATGGCAGCATCATCGGCATTGGCGAATGGGTGCTCGACCAGGCCTGCCGCCAACTGCGCGAATGGCATGACCTGGGCTTCGGCGACCTGCGCATGGCGGTAAACCTGTCCACCGTGCAGTTGCACCACAGCGAGCTGCCCAGGGTTGTCAACAACCTGCTGCAGGCCTACCGCCTGCCGCCGCGCAGCCTGGAGCTCGAAGTGACCGAGACCGGCCTGATGGAAGACATCAGCACCGCCGCCCAACACCTGCTCAGCCTGCGCCGCTCAGGGGCGCTGATCGCCATCGACGATTTCGGCACGGGCTACTCGTCGCTCAGTTACCTGAAATCCCTGCCGCTGGACAAGATCAAGATCGACAAGAGCTTCGTTCAGGACCTGCTGGACGACGATGACGACGCCACCATCGTGCGGGCCATCATCCAGCTGGGCAAGAGCCTGGGCATGCAGGTCATTGCCGAAGGGGTGGAAACCGCCGAGCAGGAGACCTACATCGTGGCGCAGGGCTGCCACGAGGGCCAGGGCTACCACTACAGCAAGCCGCTGTCGGCCCGCGAGTTGACCAACTTCCTCAAACAGGCTCAGCGCAACCAGGTATCGGTGCTCTGAGCCTGCCGGTTACACCCCATGACCCGCATTTACATGAATTGCGCGCTTGGCCCTTTACAGCAAATGCAAATCTTTCGCATGATGTTGCGGTTTCGCGTGCCACGGCGCACGGCCCACCCACTGGTCCAACCACACGACGCAGGAAACCAATAATGATTCGAATGCCTCTGGCCTCTGCCAGTCTGCTGGCCATTGCCATCGCTCTCGCCGGTTGCGGTGAAGGCAAGGACAACAAGGCCGCCGCGCCGCAAGCCCAGGCACCCGCGGCCGCCACCCCTTCTGCCAGCGCGCCAGGGGCTGTCGACGAAGCCGCCGGCAAGGCCGTGGTCAAGCACTACGCCGAACTGGTGTACGCCGTGTACAGCGACTCGCTGAGCACCGCCAAGACCTTGCAGGGCGCCGTGGACGCATTCCTGGCCACCCCGAACGATGACACCCTCAAGGCCGCCAAGGATGCCTGGGTTGCATCGCGCGTCCCTTACCTGCAAAGCGAAGCCTTCCGCTTCGGCAACACCATCATCGACGACTGGGAAGGCCAGGTGAACGCCTGGCCCCTGGACGAAGGCCTGATCGACTACGTCGACAAGAGCTACGAGCATGCCCTGGGTAACCCGGCTGCCAGTGCCAACATCATCGCCAACACTGAAATCCAGGTGGGCGAAGAGAAGATCGACGTCAAGGACATCACCCCCGAGAAGCTGGCCAGCCTCAACGAGCTGGGCGGGTCCGAAGCCAACGTTGCCACCGGTTACCACGCCATCGAATTCCTGCTCTGGGGCCAGGACCTGAACGGGACCGGCCCGGGCGCCGGCAACCGTCCGGCTTCCGACTACCTGGAAGGCCAGGGCGCTACCGGCGGCCACAACGAGCGCCGCCGTGCCTACCTCAAGGCAGTCACCGACCTGCTGGTCACCGACCTTGAAGAAATGGTCGGCAACTGGGCACCGAACGTGGCCGACAACTACCGCGCCAAGCTTGAGGCAGAGCCCGCCAACGACGGCCTGCGCAAGATGCTGTTCGGCATGGGCAGCCTGTCGCTGGGTGAACTGGCAGGCGAACGCATGAAGGTTTCGCTGGAAGCCAACTCGCCGGAAGACGAGCATGACTGCTTCAGCGACAACACCCACTACTCGCACTTCTACGACGCCAAAGGCATCCGTAACGTCTACCTGGGCGAGTACACCCGCCCGGACGGCACCAAGGTCACCGGCCCGAGCCTGTCGTCGCTGGTCGCCAAGGTCGACCCGGCAACCGACGCCACCCTCAAGGCCGACCTGGAAGCCACCGAAGCCAAGATCCAGGTCATTGTCGACCACGCCCTCAAGGGCGAGCACTATGACCAACTGATCGCTGCCGACAACACCGCCGGCAACCAGATCGTGCGTGACGCCATCGCTGCCCTGGTCAAGCAGACCGGCGCCATCGAGCAGGCCGCAGGCAAGCTGGGCATCGCCAACCTGAACCCGGACACCGCTGACCACGAATTCTGATCCGGTAACAGTGCTTCACGTCTACGCCCGGCCATGTGCCGGGCGTTTTCGTTGGTGGCGGCAATGCTTCCCGATGCCTGCCACGGCGGCGAGGGCCCATGCTGCACAAGGTCCACGAATCGCCTACCAGGAGGCACTGTGCTGCAGATTCTCGATGTCTGGGGGGAAGGCCGCATCGTTCAGCGCGTTCAAGGCAAAGACCTGACAACCGGGTTCCATAACGCCTACAACCTCAACAAGGCAGGCCAGCGCATCTCCAACGGCCTGTTTGCCGGCAAGCCCATCCCCAACCTCATCCTGGTGTACGAATACGACGCCCCCAGGTTTCCCGTCGACGACCATAGCGTGCCCCACGTGACCCTGATGGGCGCACCGATCACACACGCTGTAGCAGAGGAGATGTGCCGCGTAGTCGCAAGGCCCGGCAAGATCTACCTCTACGACCCCAATGAAACCGACCGGCGAATGTTCGAAGCCGTGGCCTTCACCCTCGGCCTGCAACCCATGGGGCGCTATGCACCCGCCGAGCTGGCCCCACCTTTCAACGAAATCACCCTGCTTGCCGCCTACGTCTACCGCGCCCCCGAGCCGCCCCTGCCC
>NZ_JACVVG010000084.1:0-8772 GCF_016647875.1 Pseudomonas sp. S36
TTCGCCTTTACAGGTGCAGCGCCTGGGAGATCGAGCGCCGCCCGCGCGGCGCATCGCGAGCTGCGCTCGCTCCTACAGGGGGCGTGGGCTGGACCAACCCCCTGCGAAAGCGAGCAGCGAGCTACTTCTTGTGCTTGGCGAACGCGGCTTCGAGCGCTTCATTGACGGTGCGCAGCACCTTCACCCGGGCCCAGCGCTTGTCGTTGGCCTCGATCAGCGTCCAGGGCGCGATCTCGCTGCTGGTGCGGTCCACCATGTCGCCCACGGCCTGGCTGTAATCGTCCCACTTGTCACGGTTGCGCCAGTCGTCCTCGGTGATCTTGTAGCGCTTGAACGGGGTCTGTTCACGTTCCTCGAAGCGCTCCAACTGCGTCTGGGGGTCGATTGCCAGCCAGAACTTCACCACCACCACGCCGGCATTCACCAACTGCTCTTCGAAGTCGTTGATCTCGCTGTAGGCACGCATCCAGTCGGCCGGGCTGCAGAAGCCTTCCACCCGCTCGACCAGCACCCGGCCGTACCAGGAGCGGTCGAAGATGGTGAACTTGCCCCGGGCCGGGATGTGCCGCCAGAAGCGCCACAGGTATGGCTGGGCGCGCTCTTCTTCAGTGGGGGCGGCGATGGGTACGATGCGGTATTGGCGCGGGTCCAGCGCGGCTGCCAGGCGGCGGATGGCGCCGCCCTTGCCGGCGGCATCGTTGCCCTCGAAGGCGGCTACCAGCGCGTGCCGGCGCATGCGCTTGTCGCGCAGCAGGCCGGCCAGGCGCGCCTGCTCGGTCACCAGCTGCTCCTGGTAGTCCGCTTTGTCCAGGCGCAGGGTCAGGTCCAGGGCGCCCAGCAAGCTGCGCTCATCGATGCTGCGGCCCAAGGGCGCGACGTTGCCCTGGTGCTTGCCTTTGGGGTTATTGGCCAGGGCGGCCTGCAGGCTTTCGAGCAGAATGCGCCCCACCGCCAAGCTGCGGTAGTGGGGGTCTACGCCCTCGACGATGTGCCATGGCGCGTAGTCGCGGCTGGTGCGGCGCAGCACACGCTCGCCAAACCGCACGAAGCGGTCATAGGTGTGCGACTGCTGCCAGTCCAGCGGGCTGATCTTCCAGCTGTGCAACGGGTCGTCCTTCAGGGATTTCAACCGCGCCTTCATCTGCTTCTTGGACAAGTGGAACCAGAACTTGATGATCAGCGCGCCTTCATCGCACAGCATCTGCTCCAGGTGCTCGGCGCCCGTGATGGCCTGGTCCAGCACAGCGTCCTTGAACACCCCATGCACACGGCCCTGCAGCATCTGGCTGTACCAGTTGCCGAAAAAAACCCCCATGCGCCCCTTGGGTGGCAAGGCCCGCCAGTAGCGCCAGGCCGGTGGCCGCGCCAGCTCTTCGTCGGTTTGCTGGTCGAAGGTGAGCACATCGATCATGCGCGGGTCCATCCACTCATTCAGCAGCTTGACCGTCTCGCCCTTGCCGGCGCCCTCCACGCCATTGATCAGCACGATGACCGGGAAGCGCGCCTGCTGCTTGAGTTCGTACTGGGCTTCGAGCAGGGCCTCGCGCAAGGCGGGCACCTCAGCGTCGTACGTTTCCTTGTCGATACTGTGGCCGATTTCGGCGGATTCGAACATGCATGGGCTCCTTTGATGGATAACCAAGATTAGCGGAAATCAAGCGGCAAAAGGCTAGCGGCAAGCTGCAAGTTGTGAGCTGCAAGTTGCGGGGGTTAGCTGCAAGAAAAGCTTGGTCATGCGAACATCTGCGCTTCTCTTGCAGCTTGCCGCTCACCCAGACATGACCGGAACTACCCTCCTTCAGCACGCCCAGATTGATTGGGATGACCAGGGCCGCCCGCATTCGCGGCAGTACGACGATGTGTACTTCGCCGTTAACGAAGGCATTGATGAAACGCGACACGTGTTTCTCGGACAAACGCGCCTGGCTGAACGTTTCACTGCCTTGGCCGCCCATGACTGCCTGGTAATCGGCGAAACCGGCTTTGGCACGGGCATGAACTTCTATTGCGCCTGGCAGTTGTTCGAACAGCACGCCACGGCAGGCGCCCGCCTGCACTTCGTCAGTGTCGAAAAGTACCCGCTCAGCCACCACGACATGGCCCGCGCGGTCAGGCTGTGGCCAGAACTGGCAGCCTTTGGCGAGCCGCTGCTGGCGCAGTACGTGGCCGTACACCCGGGTTACCAGCAGTTCACCTTCGCTGAAGGCCGGGTGACCCTCACCTTGCTGGTGGGGGATGTGCTTGAACAACTGCCGCAGCTCGATGCCCAGGTCGATGTGTGGTTCCTCGACGGTTTCGCCCCGGCCAAGAACCCCGACATGTGGACGCCTGAGCTGTTCGCCCAGTTGGCCCGGCTTTCACACCCCGGCACGGTGCTGGGCACCTTCACCACCACCGGGTGGGTTCGGCGCAGCCTGGTGGAGGCCGGGTTTGCCATGAAGAAAGTGCCCGGCATTGGCAAGAAGTGGGAGGTGATGAGTGGCGCCTATGTAGGGCCGGAGGCCGACAGCACGGCACCTTGGTACCGCCGCCCGGCCTCTGCCCCAGGTCCCAGGCAGGCGCTGGTGATTGGCGCCGGGCTGGCGGGCAGCAGCACGGCGGCCAGCCTGGCCCGGCGCGGCTGGCACGTCACGGTGCTGGAGCGTCATGCCGCGCCTGCGCAGGAAGCCTCGGGCAACCCGCAAGGGGTGCTGTACCTCAAGCTTTCGGCCCACGGCACCGCGCTTTCACAGATGATCGTGGCCGGTTTCGGCTACACCCGCCGCCAACTGGAGCACCTGCAGCGCGGCCAGGATTGGGACGCCTGCGGGGTGCTGCAACTGGCATTCCACGCCCAGGAGGCCGAGCGCCAGCGCAAACTGGCGGCTGCCTTCGACACGGGCCTGCTGCAACCACTCTCGCAAGACCAGGCCCAGGCCATTGCCGGGGTAACGCTGCCGTCAGGCGGCTTGTTCTACCCTGAAGGCGGCTGGGTGCACCCGCCGGCGTTATGCAGGCAGCAGCTGCAACACCCGCGCATCCGCACCATCACCCACCAGGAGGTGGCCGAGCTGCGCAAGGTCGATGGGCTGTGGCAGGCCTGGGGCGGTGAGGGCTTGCTGGCAAGCGCCCCGGTGGTGGTACTGGCAGGTGCCGCGGACGTACGCCGCTTCGCGCCCTGTGCAGGCCTGCCGCTCAAGCGCATTCGCGGCCAGGTTACCCGGCTGCCGGCCACGCCAACCAGCCGTGCACTGGGCACGGTGCTGTGTGCAGAAGGCTATGTAGCGCCGCCACGCGGTGATGAACACACCTTGGGCGCCAGTTTCGATTTCCACAGCCAGGACGTGGCACCTACCCTGGAAGAACACCAGGGTAACCTGAAGCTGCTAGATGAGATCTCCACCGACCTGGCCGAGCGGCTGGGCGCCCATACCCTGGATGCAGCGCAACTACAGGGGCGCGCGGCCTTCCGCTGCACCAGCGCCGATTACCTGCCGATCGTCGGCCCCCTAGCCGACCCCGAGGCATTCGCCGACGCCTACGCCGTGCTGGCGCGCGATGCCCGGCAGCAGCCCCAAGTGCCCTGCCCCTGGCTAAACGGCCTCTACGTGAACAGCGGCCACGGATCTCGCGGGCTGATAACCGCACCGTTGAGCGGCGAACTGGTGGCCGCCTGGGTGTGCGGGGAGCCACTGCCCTTACCGCGAACCGTGGCCGAGGCCTGCCACCCAAACCGCTTTGCGCTGCGCAAATTGATCCGCGGTAAATGACCAAAGTGTGGGTTATGCGCCTACCGACACACCCAGCCTTATAACCGATCGTTCTAAAACTCTCACAAAGCACATGGGTCAGTTCCAGAAGGTGCCCTAATCCGGGGCACCCCCTCCCCAACGGAAAAACCGGTAAGGACTTATGTGCGGATTAGCTGGAGAATTGCGTTTCACCCCCCTCGGCCAAGCCCCTCGCCCAGCCGACCTGGCTGCTGTAGAGCGCATCACCCATCACCTGGCGCCACGCGGCCCGGATGCGTGGGGCTTTCATAGCCAGGGGCCGATTGCCCTTGGCCACCGTCGCCTGAAAATCATGGACTTGTCCGACGGCTCTGCCCAGCCAATGGTAGACAACACCCTGGGCCTGTCCTTGGCTTTCAACGGCGCCATCTACAACTTCCCGGAGCTGCGCCAGGAGCTACTGGACCTGGGCTACAGCTTCTGGTCCGACGGCGACACCGAGGTGTTGCTCAAGGGCTACCACGCCTGGGGCGCGGCCCTGCTGCCAAAACTCAACGGCATGTTCGCCCTGGCCATCTGGGAGCGCGACAACCAGCGCCTGTTCCTAGCCCGTGACCGCCTGGGTGTGAAACCCCTGTACCTGTCGCGTAACGGCGAGCGCCTGCGTTTTGCCTCTACCCTGCCGGCGCTGCTCAAAGGTGGCGATATCGACCCGATGCTGGACCCGGTCGCCCTCAACCACTACCTGAACTTCCATGCCGTGGTACCGGCACCGCGCACGTTGCTGGCCAACGTGCAGAAGCTGGAGCCAGGGACCTGGATGCGCGTCGACCGCCACGGTGAGGTAGAACGCCAGACCTGGTGGCAACTGCAGTACGGCCCCAACCCCGACGAGCGTGACCTGGACCTGGAAGGCTGGACCACTCGCGTGCTGGACGCGACCCGCGATGCCGTGGCCATCCGCCAGCGCGCTGCGGTGGACGTCGGCGTGCTGTTGTCTGGCGGCGTCGACTCCAGCCTGCTGGTGGGGCTGCTGCGTGAAGTGGGCGTGGAGGACTTGTCCACCTTCTCTATCGGCTTCGAAGATGCCGGTGGCGAGCGCGGTGACGAGTTCCAGTATTCCGACCTGATCGCCAAGCACTATGGCACCCGCCACCACCAGTTGCGCATCGCCGAGCACGAAATCATCGACCAGCTGCCAGCGGCCTTCCGCGCCATGAGCGAGCCGATGGTCAGCCATGACTGCATCGCCTTCTACCTGTTGTCCCGGGAAGTGGCGAAACACTGCAAGGGCGTGCAAAGCGGCCAGGGCGCCGATGAGCTGTTTGCCGGCTACCACTGGTACCCCAAGGTGGATGGCGCCGATGACGCTTTCACGGCTTACCGCGAGGCGTTCTTCGACCGCAGCCATGCCGAGTACCGTGACACGGTGCAGGCGCCCTGGCAGTTGGACAACGACGCGGCCGGTGACTTCGTGCGTGAGCATTTTGCCCGCCCCGGTGCCAGCGCTGCCGTTGACAAGGCCCTGCGCCTGGACAGCACCGTGATGCTGGTGGACGACCCGGTCAAACGGGTGGACAACATGACCATGGCCTGGGGGCTGGAGGCGCGCACCCCGTTCCTGGACTACCGCCTGGCTGAGCTGTCGGCCCGCATTCCCGGGCGTTTCAAGCTGCCCGATGGCGGCAAGCATGTGCTCAAGCAGGCGGCTCGCCGTGTGATCCCTCACGAGGTGATCGACCGCAAGAAAGGCTACTTCCCCGTGCCTGGCCTGAAGCACCTGGAAGGCGCCACGCTGGGTTGGGTACGTGAATTGCTCACCGACCCCAGCCAGGACCGGGGGTTGTTCAACCCGGCCATGATCGACCGTTTGCTGAGCAACCCCCACGGCCAGCTGACCCCGTTACGCGGCTCCAAGCTCTGGCAGCTGGCCGCGCTGAACCTGTGGCTGACCGAACAAGGACTCTGACCCATGAAAGCCCACGAAACTGCCTATGGCCAGCGCCTGCTGCGCGGCCAGGCGCCCTCGTACGAGCGCCTGCAGGCACGCCTGGCGGGCGATGGCAGCGAGCCTCAACACCAGCCCCGTGCCCTGCACTGCGGCTGGGGCCGGCTACTGATCGGCCACACCTACGCCGACCCGGCCAAGCTCGCAGAAGATCTGTTGGGCGAATGCCGTGGCGAGCGTGATATTGCGCTGTACGTGGCGGCCCCCCAGCAGGTGCTGGCCCATGCCCCGCAGCAGCTGTTTCTTGACCCTTCCGACACCCTGCGCCTGTGGTTTACCGACTACCGCCCGGCGCAACGGGTGTTCCGCGGCTTTCGCGTGCGCCGGGCGCAGAATGACGGCGACTGGCAGGCCATCAATACCCTGTACCAGGCACGCGGCATGCTGCCCGTCGACCCTGAACTGCTTACCCCCCGCCACTTGGGCGGCCCGGTGTACTGGCTGGCCGAGGATGATGACAGTGGCGCGATCATTGGCAGCGTGATGGGCCTGAACCACGCCAAGGCCTTCGACGACCCGGAAAACGGCAGCAGCCTGTGGTGCCTGGCCGTAGACCCGCACTGCACGCGCCCCGGGGTGGGCGAAGTGCTGGTGCGTCACCTGATCGAACACTTCATGAGCCGGGGCCTGGCCTACCTGGACCTGTCGGTGCTGCACGACAATCGCCAGGCCAAGCGCCTGTACGAAAAGCTGGGGTTTCGCAACCTGCCCACCTTCGCCGTCAAGCGCAAGAATGGCATCAACGAGCGGCTGTTTCTGGGCCCTGGCCCGCAAGCCGACCTCAACCCCTATGCGCGCATCATCGTCGACGAGGCGCTGCGCCGGGGTGTGGAGGTGCAGGTCGATGACGCGGCGTCGGGCCTATTCACCTTGAGCCTGGGTGGCCGCCGCATCCGCTGCCGTGAATCGCTCAGCGACCTGACCAGCGCCGTGACCATGACCCTGTGCCAGGACAAGCGCCTGACTCAGCGGGCATTGGGTAACGCAGGCTTGCAAGTGCCGGCGCAGCAGTTGGCGGGTAACGCCGATGAAAACCTCGCATTTCTCGAAGAGCACGGCGCGGTGGTGGTAAAGCCAGTAGATGGCGAGCAAGGCCAGGGGGTAGCGGTCAACCTCACCACCTTCGAAGACATCGCCCACGCCGTCGAGCAGGCGCGCCAGTTCGACAGCCGCGTGCTGCTGGAAAGCTTCCACGCTGGCCACGACCTGCGCATTCTGGTGATCGGTTACGAGGTGGTTGCAGCCGCCATTCGCCACCCGGCGCAGGTAACCGGCGATGGCACGCACAGCATCCGCGCGTTGATCGAAGCCCAGAGCCGCCGGCGCCAGGCCGCGACCGGTGGTGAAAGCCGCATTCCGCTGGACGATGAAACCGAACGCACGCTGGTAGCGGCAGGCTATGGCTATGACCACATTCTGCCTGCCGGCCAGCAGCTGGCGGTGCGTCGCACTGCCAACCTGCACACGGGCGGCACCCTGGAGGATGTGACGGCAACGCTGCACCCCGTGCTTGCAGAGGCGGCCGTAAAGGCTGCCCGGGCGTTGGAGATTCCCGTGGTCGGCCTGGATTTCATGGTGCGCGATGCCGCCCAGCCGGACTACGTGATCATCGAGGCCAACGAACGGGCCGGGCTGGCCAACCATGAGCCGCAGCCCACCGCAGAGCGTTTCATCGATCTGCTGTTCCCCCACAGCCGGCCTTTGGGCTGACACACGATACCAGCGCCGTAAGTGGAGGCCCGAAACCGGCCGCCGCTGCACGAACGCTGACCACTTTTCAAGACCACGACTGGAGGCCAGGACATGTCTGAGCGACATCCCGAACCCGATCTCGAATACCTTAAGCGTGTACTGCTGGAGATGCTTGCCATCCCCAGCCCTACCGGCTTTACCGACACCATCGTGCGTTACGTGGCCGAACGCCTTGACGAGCTGGGCATCCCCTTCGAGCTGACCCGGCGCGGCACCATCCGCGCCACCCTCAAGGGCCGCCAGAGTTCGCCAGACCGTGCGGTATCCGCGCACCTGGACACCATCGGCGCCAGCGTGCGCCAACTGCAGGACAACGGCCGGCTGGCGCTGGCACCGGTGGGCTGCTGGTCCAGCCGTTTTGCCGAAGGCAGCCGGGTGAGTGTGTTTACCGATACCGGTGTGTTCCGTGGCAGCGTACTGCCGCTGATGGCCAGCGGGCATGCGTTCAACACCGCCATCGACCAGATGCCGGTGAGCTGGGAGCACGTGGAGGTACGGCTGGATGCCTATTGCACCACACGGGCAGATTGCGAGGCCCTGGGCGTGAACATTGGCGACTTCGTGGCCTTCGACCCGTTGCCCGAATTCACCGAAAGCGGCCACATCAGCGCCCGCCACCTGGACGACAAGGCCGGTGTGGCGGCATTGCTGGCTGCACTCAAGGCCGTGGTGGAAAGTGGCCGCCAGCCGCTGATCGACTGCCACCCACTGTTCACCATCACCGAGGAAACCGGCTCCGGTGCTGCTGGCGCCCTGCCCTGGGACGTCAGCGAGTTCGTGGGTATCGATATCGCCCCTGTGGCCCCGGGGCAGGCCTCCAGTGAGCATGCGGTGAGTGTGGCGATGCAGGATTCGTCGGGGCCCTACGATTACCATTTGTCCCGCCACCTGCTGAAACTGGCCGGTGATTACGAGCTGCCGGTGCGGCGCGACCTGTTCCGCTATTACTTCAGCGATGCCCATTCGGCGGTGACGGCGGGGCACGACATTCGTACGGCACTGGTGGCCTTTGGCTGCGATGCCACACATGGGTATGAGCGTACCCACATCGATAGCCTGGCAGCGTTGAGCCAGTTGCTGTCGGCCTACTTACTGAGCCCGCCTGTGTTTGCCAGTGATTCCCAGCCGGCCAATGCTTCACTGGAGCGGTTCAGCCACCAGCTGGAACATGATGCGCAGATGGAGAGCGATACGCGGGTGCCGGCGGTGGACAGTTTGGTGGGCAATAAATAAGGTTGGCGATGGGGGCGGGGGGTTTTTTGGGGGGGGGGGGGGGGGGGGGGGGGGGGGGGGGGGGGGGGG
>NZ_JACVVG010000085.1:0-8077 GCF_016647875.1 Pseudomonas sp. S36
GCTGACCTCCTGCATGCCATGCAGGCGCTCTCCCAGCTGAGCTATAGCCCCACAATGTCGCTTTGAACAGAATCGCTGGCTGGGTGCCTGGCGCTTCATTTCGTTCATCGCTGTGGACGGGGCGCATATTAAGTTCGGATCGTAGACCTGTCAAACGAATTTTTGAAAATATCCAAAAGTTTTTTCACAGATAACAATCACTTACCGCAATGCGCTGGACGCAGGTGCAGCTTTTACGTGGGAATGGGGTGTTTAAGGGCGTCGCTGGGCGACGCATCGCGAGCTACGCTCGCTCCTACGGGCCAGGTTACGGCGGTGGAGCGAGCGGTGCTAGCGATTCGCTGGCGCCGTCAGGCGATGGTGGCCAACAGTTTTTCCCACTCCTTGTTTTCTTTCTTCGAAACGCCCCCCAGCAAGTCCAACGCTTGGCGCAAGCGATAACGCGTCAGGTCCGGGCCGAGGATTTCCATGGCATCGAGTACCGATACTGAACTGGCCTGCCCGGTGATGGCGGCGAACATCAGCGGCATCGCGTCACGCAGTTTCAGCTCCAGGGCCTCGACCACGGCCTGGATGCAGCCCGTAATGCGCTCCTTCTCCCACTGACGCAGGCTTTCGAGCTTCCACAGGATCAACTGCATCACCTGGCGCACCTGGTCGGCCGACAGCTTTTTACTCTCGAACAGCTTGGCGTCGAGCTTCAGCGCACCTTCGAAGAAGAACCCGCCCAGTGGCACTACCTGGCTGAAGGTTTCTACACGCCCCTGCACGTGCGGGGCAATCTTCATCATGTAGTCGCTGTTGAATGCCCACTGCTGCAGACGGGCAGCGAAGGCTTCGACCGGCAATTCACGCAACCACTGGCCGTTGAGCCAGGACAGCTTTTCGATGTCGAAGATTGGGCCACCCAGCGACACGCGCGACAGGTCAAAGTGTTCAACCATCTCGGCCAGGGAGAACTTCTCGCGCTCGTCCGGCATGGACCAGCCCATACGGCCCAGGTAGTTGAGCATGGCCTCTGGCATGAAGCCCATACGCTCGTAGAACGTGACCGAAGTCGGGTTTTTGCGCTTGGAGAGCTTGGACTTGTCGGGGTTGCGCAACAACGGCATGTAACAGAGCTTGGGCTGTTCCCAACCAAAGTATTCGTACAACTTGATCAACTTGGGTGCGGATGGCAGCCACTCTTCACCCCGCAACACATGGGTGATACCCATCAGGTGGTCATCCACCACGTTGGCGAGGAAATACGTGGGCAGGCCATCGTTTTTCATCAGCACCTGCATGTCCATGCGGTCCCACGGGATCTCGACGTCGCCGCGCAGCATATCGGGTACCACGCACACGCCTTCGCTCGGCACCTTCATGCGGATCACGTGCGGCTCGCCTGCCGCCAGGCGCCGCTGCACCTCATCGGCGCTTAGGGCCAGGGCGCGGCCATCGTAGCGCGGGGTTTCACCACGGGCCTGCTGCTCTGCACGCATCTGCTCCAGCTCTTCGGCGGTACAGAAGCAGTAGAACGCGTGGCCTGCGTCGACCAATTGCTTGGCATAGCGGGCGTAGATCTCGCCCCGCTCGCTCTGGCGATACGGACCGTGCGGGCCGCCGACGTCCGGGCCTTCGTTCCACTCGATGCCGAGCCAGCGCAGGGCGTCGAAGATCTGCTGTTCCGACTCGCGCGTTGAGCGCAGCTGGTCAGTGTCCTCGATGCGCAGGATGAACTCGCCGCCATGCTGCTTGGCGAAGCAGTAGTTGAACAGGGCGATGTAGGCGGTGCCGACATGGGGGTCGCCGGTCGGCGATGGCGCGATACGCGTGCGTACGGTGGTCATGGAGGGTCTCGAACGAAAGATGAAACAAAGGCCGAATGTTAGCAGGTGGCAGCCATCGGGCTCCAGCGATGGCGCGCACACGGCTTGCCGCGCGCAAGCGCAAATGCCAAGCACGGCCGCAGGCCATCAGCAATATGCGGACAGGCGCGGCTCGGCTCCCCAGGGGTCAGCTGACGATCAGCCGCTCCCGCAACTGGGTGATTTCGTCGCGAAGTTGCGCTGCAGCCTCGAATTCCAGATCGCGGGCAAGCTGCATCATTTTCTCCTCAAGCTGCTTGATACGCTTGGTGATCTCCCCCGGTGTGCGCAGTTCGGCCTCGTAACGGGCGCTCTCCTCCGCCGCCTTGGCCATCCCTTTGCGCTTCTTGCTGCGCGACCCCGGCACCGTAGCGCCTTCGAGGATGTCGGTGATGTCCTTGACCACCCCTTTCGGCACGATGCCGTGGGCCTCGTTGAACGCGATCTGCTTCTCACGACGGCGCTCGGTTTCATCAATGGCACGCTGCATTGAACCTGTGATGTTGTCGGCATACAGGATTGCCCGGCCATTGAGGTTTCGTGCGGCGCGGCCAATGGTCTGGATCAGCGAGCGCTCCGACCGCAGGAAGCCTTCCTTGTCGGCATCGAGGATGGCTACCAGCGACACCTCGGGCATGTCCAGGCCCTCTCGCAGCAAGTTGATGCCCACCAGCACATCAAAGGTGCCCAGACGCAGGTCGCGAATGATCTCGACCCGCTCGACCGTGTCGATGTCCGAGTGCAGGTAGCGCACCCGCACATCGTGATCGGCCAGGTACTCAGTGAGGTCCTCGGCCATGCGCTTGGTGAGTGTGGTTGCAAGTACGCGCTCACCCAGGGCCACGCGTTTATGTATCTCGGACAGCAGGTCGTCGACCTGCGTGAGCGCGGGCCGTATTTCCACTTGAGGATCGACAAGGCCCGTAGGGCGAACCACCTGCTCCACCACTCGACCGGCATGCTCGGCCTCATAAGGCCCGGGCGTGGCAGAAACGAAAATGGTCTGCGGGCTCACGCTTTCCCATTCGTCAAAGCGCATAGGGCGGTTATCCAGCGCCGATGGCAGGCGGAAGCCGTATTCCACCAAAGTTTCCTTGCGCGAGCGGTCGCCTTTGTACATGGCCCCTACTTGCGGAACGCTGACGTGCGACTCGTCGATGACCAGCAGGGCATCCGCCGGCAGGTAGTCGTAGAGTGTGGGGGGTGGCGCCCCGGCCGGCCGCCCCGACAGGTAGCGCGAGTAGTTCTCGATGCCGTTGCAATAACCCAGCTCCAGGATCATCTCCAGGTCAAAGCGGGTACGCTGCTCCAAGCGTTGCTCCTCGACCAGCTTGTTGCCTTTGTGCAAAAACTCAAGGCGCTCACCCAGCTCCTCCTTGATGCCCTCCACCGCCTGCAGCAGCGTTTCACGCGGGGTGACATAGTGGCTTTTGGGGTAGAACGTGAAGCGCGGCAACTTGCGCAGTACCTCACCGGTCAGTGGGTCGAACGCGGCGATGTTCTCAACCTCGTCATCGAACAGCTCGATGCGAATGGCTTCAAGGTCAGATTCAGCAGGGAAAATGTCGACCACGTCGCCACGCACACGGAAGGTGGCACGGGCAAAATCCATTTCGTTGCGGGTGTACTGCAGGTCGGCCAGGCGGCGCAGCAGCGCGCGCTGGTCGAGCTTGTCGCCGCGGTCGATGTGCAGCACCATCTTCAGATACGTTTCAGGGCTGCCAAGGCCGTAGATGCACGACACGGTGGTAACGATGATGGCGTCGCGCCGCTCGAGCAGCGCCTTGGTCGCGGAAAGGCGCATTTGCTCGATATGGTCGTTGATCGACGCGTCTTTCTCGATGAACGTATCCGACGAAGGTACGTACGCTTCGGGCTGGTAATAGTCGTAGTAGGAGACGAAGTACTCGACGGCGTTATTGGGGAAGAATGCCTTGAACTCGCCGTACAGCTGCGCCGCCAGGGTTTTGTTGGGCGCCAGCACCAGCGTAGGGCGCTGCACCTGCTGAATGACGTTGGCAATGCTGAACGTTTTGCCTGACCCGGTCACCCCCAACAACGTCTGGTGCGACAGGCCCGCCTCGATGCCTTCGACCAACTGCCGTATGGCCTCGGGCTGGTCGCCGGCCGGCTGGAAACGGGTGACGAGCTGAAACTCGGACATGTCGAACCTCGCGGTGCTGCACTGTAAATTTAGCCAGTAGTCTATACCCAAATGGGCCTGCCGGGGGATGCTTTGAAGGCGGAACGGTGACCCGGTGTAACGGTGGACCTGGCAATCGGATCAAGGGTCGAAATTTTTTTTGCGCAAATAGGCGCAAAAGGTGCGCCAGAGTGTCGCGGCGACCGCGCGGGATCACTATACTGACTCCCCGTTTGTGCACCGCTTCAGTGCATTCGGCTGGAGCGTGTACGCCCTATCACCTCCTATCCGAGCCAAGGTAACAATGAGCCTGTTTTCCGCTGTCGAGCTGGCACCCCGCGACCCCATCCTGGGCCTCAATGAAGCGTTCAATGCCGACCCACGTACCGACAAGGTCAACCTGGGCGTAGGCGTGTACTGCAATGAGGAAGGCCGCATTCCGCTGCTGCGTGCCGTGATCGAAGCCGAGACCCAACGTGCCGCCCAGCACGCCTCTCGCGGCTACCTGCCCATCGATGGTATCGCCACTTACGACCAGGCCGTGCAGAAGCTCCTGTTCGGCGCCGAATCCCCACTGCTGGCCGCCGGCCGGGTGGTCACCGTGCAAGCGGTAGGCGGCACTGGCGCGCTGAAAATCGGTGCTGACTTCCTCAAGCGGATCGCACCGGGGGCAGTGGTAGCCATCAGTGACCCTAGCTGGGAAAACCACCGCGCGCTGTTCGAGTCGGCGGGCTTCCCTGTGCAAACCTACCGCTACTACGACGCACCTACCAACGGTGTAGACCGCGCCGGCATGCTCGAAGACCTGGCCAACCTGCCAGCGGGCTCTGTCGTGGTGTTGCATGCCTGCTGCCACAACCCGACCGGTGTGGACCTGACCCTGGACGACTGGAAGCATGTTCTGGAAGTGGTCAAGGCCAAGGGGCACGTACCGTTCCTGGACATGGCCTACCAGGGCTTTGGCGACGGCATCGCCGAAGATGCGTTTGCGGTGCGCCTCTTCGCCGAGTCTGGCCTGGAATTCTTCGTGTCCAGCTCGTTCTCCAAGTCGTTCTCGCTGTACGGCGAGCGCGTCGGCGCACTGTCCATCGTCACGGCGTCCAAGGACGAAAGTACGCGCGTGCTTTCCCAGGTCAAACGGGTGATTCGCACCACCTACTCCAACCCGCCAACCCACGGTGCCACCATCGTTGCCACGGTACTGAACAGTGCTGAACTGCGCCAGATGTGGGAAACCGAACTGGCTGAAATGCGTCAGCGCATCCATGGTATGCGCAAGCAGATGGTCGAATTGCTGGCGCAGTACGGCGCCAAGCGTGACTTCAGCTTCGTTGGCCGTCAGGTGGGCATGTTCTCTTACTCCGGCCTGACCGTTGAGCAGGTGACTCGCCTGAAGAACGACTTCGGCATCTATGCGCTGGACACAGGCCGCATCGCGGTAGCCGCGCTCAACCAGAGCAACATCCACGTGGTTACGAAGGCTATTGTAGAAGTGCTGTAACCGGTTGATTTTACAGGGGGTTGCTTGACTTCCCCCTGGCAATGAGTAAGATACGCGCAGATTCCGCGATAGCTCAGTCGGTAGAGCAAATGACTGTTAATCATTGGGTCCCTGGTTCGAGTCCAGGTCGCGGAGCCAGATAAAAAAGCCCCCGTTGCGCAAGCAGCGGGGGCTTTTGCGTTATTGGGTCAACACCGTGTCAATCGGCCTGGCCGATGGGGTAGAACACGCCCCCGCTCCACACGCCCAACCATTGTTCACCTGACAGCACCTGCGGTACGGCGAGCTCGACCAACTGGTAGAACACATTGCGATGGACCAGCGCCTCGAGGTTATCGCGCATCAGCACATAAGGTGAAGGCGCCTGGGTAACGGGGTCGGTAACCACGCGCAAAGGGTTGGCCGGCCCCACGTCCACCTGATCTTCCACATTGCTGGTAAAACGCAGCACCTGTTGCTCGCCCTCACCCAGCACCTCCAGCGCCACCACCACAAAAGGTGCGTCATCCACCTGGATGCCC
The DNA here is from genome assembly GCF_016647875.1 of Pseudomonas sp. S36. NCBI lineage: Bacteria > Pseudomonadati > Pseudomonadota > Gammaproteobacteria > Pseudomonadales > Pseudomonadaceae > Pseudomonas > Pseudomonas sp. S36. Next base: position 6,016 of record NZ_JACVVG010000085.1, read on the forward strand.
ACCTTCTCTACCGGTGTGACGAGAAAATAGTCATCACCCTCGCGACGGATAATGCCGGAAAACAACTTCACCATCGGTTTGCGGCCGATAGGTGTGCCCATGTAGTACCAGGTGCCATCGCGGGCAATGCGCATGTCGATATCGCCGCAGAAATCCGGGTTCCACAGGTGCACCGGTGGCAGGCCCTTGTTACTGGGAATTTGCGTCAGGAGATCGCTGGCTTTGCCTGACTCACTCATCACATTGCCTCATCGGCTCATGCCCAAGAGGCTACGAGCGTACTCGCGCATTGGCGCGCCAAGCAAATCCTGCGGGGTTTGATCGTGGAACGTCAACAAACCGCCACGGCTCTTGATGCGCACTGTGTCGATCAAATAGCGGGTATTGGTTTCCAGCAGCATCATCTGCACCACACCGCTGTCCCAGCCAAGGCGGTCGACGGCCTGCTCGTCGTACCACTCATCCCCATTGCCAATTCGGTCGTCCGTGCGGGCGAACCGGGTGTACAGCACATAGTCGGCGCCCACCGAGCGCGCCTGTACGATGGCCTCTTCCAGGCCAAGGGGGCGGTCGGCGCGACGCACCAGCGGGAAGTATTCGACGAAGCTCTTGAATGCTTCATCCGCCACGGCGTTCTGGCGAGGCACGGGGCCTTTGCCGGGCGGCACAAAGGCCCCCTGGCCAATGAAAATGAAGGAGTCGGGCTGCAGGCGGATGGACAAGGTACGGCGGGTGTCGCTGTGATCCAACAGGCCGGCGTCGCTCATGTGGTAGCGCACGCCCTCCCCCATATCACTGACATTCATGCACCCGCCCAACGCCGTAAGCGTTAGCAGCAAGACCAGGCTACGCATCATTCCTCCAGTGGCCGGTGACGAAAAACCGGCGAATAGCTGGCGGATGCAGCTTTTGCGCCAGCTTTGCTCTACGTCATAGCCGGCTACCGATGGCCTTAACCGCAGGTGCAATCAGCTGGCGGGCTCTGGGTCGCGTTTGCGCTTGTTGCCCATACGCACGCCGATATCCATCAGGAACTGGAAGAAGCCTTCCTGATCTTCCAGCACATTGCTCCAGAACGGCGAGTGGTACAGGGCCACGGCACCATGCACCAGTGCCCATGCCGCGCAGTAATGGAAGTACGGCGGCACGTCTTCAAGCTTGCCTTCGCTGATGCGGCCTTTGATCAGTTGTGTGAGGCGGTCGAAGTTGGAAGCCCGGATACTGTGCAGTTGCTCGACCATCTCCGGCACCTGATTGCCCTTGACCACCTTTTCTTCCAGGCGATCGAACAGTCGGTAACGTTGAGGGTCGCGCATGCGGAACTCGAAATAGGCACGCGACAGGGCCTCCTTGTCACGGTCTACATCAGCGGAATGCAGCAGCTCATTGAGGTCGCGCTCGTAGTCGAGCATCAGGCGCAGGTAGATCTCCGCCTTGGACTTGAAGTGCTTGTAGATCGTACCTTTGCCGATGCCTACGGCGTCGGCGATCATCTCGACGGTGACGCTGTCTTCACCCTGCTCGAGAAACAGCTTGAGGGCGGTGTCGAGGATTTCCTGTTCGCGACGGCGAAACTCACGGACCTTACGAGGTTCTTTCTGCATGGGAAGGACTGGCTGACAATCGAAGCGGATTATTATGCCTAACTTGCATGAAATTGCACGGATCATCCGTGGTTTTTCTGTGTTTCCGGGTGCCTGCGGCCATGCCGAGCGGGAGCACTTGGGGGCTGACGTATTCCAAATCTGTTTAAAAAACGATCAACTTCGACTGGCGCTGCGTCAAACCTGGCCAATACTAGAGGTGTCGGCCCGGCACATCCCCCCCAAGTGGCGTGCCGATAAAGGTGCTCAGGGACCGCGTACCTTTGTTTTACTCCTAATGGTCTTAACCCGGATTCCTCCCCCAGAACCCGGGTTTTTTTTGCCGGCGGCCCAAGCCCACCCAAGCCGCTCGCCTCAGCGAGAGCTAGCTCTGGCTGTTGATCTAGCTGTTGATCTAGCTGTTGATCTTGATCTAGCTGTTGATCTTGATCTAGCTGTTGATCTTGATCTAGCTGTTG
>NZ_JACVVG010000086.1:0-7157 GCF_016647875.1 Pseudomonas sp. S36
CGCGCGGCGCATCGCGAGCTGCGCTCGCTCCTACGCTTGTTTCGGGCCAGTCATGCCTGTAGCAGTCGCGCGCGGCCGCCTGTTTCGGCGTCCCGACTGTAGCCTCGGGCAATAATGCAAGTCAGGCGCCTTCCACCCAACATGTAGGTAAACTGTCATCTCCCCGCAATGGACAGGAGATCCGGCGTGACCCCACCCCGCAGTTTCCCCAGTGACCTCTGCCTCGACAGCCCACGGCTGCAACTGCGCCCCATGCGCCATGCCGACGCTGCGCAGTGGTTGAAGATCATGGCCGACCCCGAGGTCATGCGCTATTGGCATCATGCACCCTGGCACAACCTGGCTGAGGCAGAAAGCGCCCTGGCCGCCGACCGCGAAGCCTACACCCGTGGCGAGCAACTGAAGCTCGGCATGTACCGCCGCGACAATGGCGAGTTGATCGGCATGGTGCAGCTGTTCAACATCGACGATGTTTCCCGCCGTGGCGAGATCGGTTACTGCCTGGCCAGCGCTGTGCAGGGGCGCGGCTACATGGATGAGGCGTTGACCTGCTTCATCGACTATATCGCCAACACCCTGCACTTGCGCCGCCTGGAAGGGGAGATCGACCCACGCAACCAAGGCTCTGCGCGTACGTTGGAGCGCCAGGGCTTCGTGCTTGAAGGTACGTTGCGCGCCCGTTGGTGCGTAGCGGGTGAGTTGTCTGACTCCGGCATTTACGGCCTGCTGCTGGAGCCGCCAGTTGCCTGAAGCCTTGTACCCGGTGTTTGGAGGGCGGGCCGGGCATGGGTTAAGGTCACCCCTTGTCCCGAACTCTCCAGGTGCCCCTTGCCCGCTTTCTACCTGAGCATCAGCTTGCTGCTGTACCTGGCCGCGCTGTTTTTTGACGGCGCGCTGATGGCAGGCGGTCGCCACATGCCGGCCTTGCAGATGCTGTTGTACGGGCCATGGGGCTTGCCGTTCGGCCTGCACCAGTGGTTCGCCAACCCACTGCTGGCCCTGGCCATTCTGGCCCACCGTCGCCTGCGCCGGTTTGCGTTGCTGGCAGGGCTGGGCGCCTTGTACCTGGCGGGTACCAGCTTGGGTATCGACCGCCTGCCCGACAACCAGAGCTATGAGTTCCACGACCTGGCCGGCTTTGCCGCCGGGTTTTACCTGTGGCTGGCGGCGATCGGCGTGTTCTGCCTGGGCCAGGCCTGGCACTGCATGAAAGCGCGCTGCGCCGCCGATATGCCAGGCTGGAACTGGGCGGATGTAGCCCTCATCGCGGCACTGGCGGTGACGTTGTATGCCGCCACCCAGATGCCGTCTTTGCGCTTCGAACCCGGCAAGGTGCTGATGCCGCCGGAGCAGCCTCAGACTCTGTAACGACCACTAGGAGCGTTTGCATGATCAAGCATTATCTGGCGGGCATCGCCTTGGCCTGTACCCTGCCGCTGGCCGTGGCCGACGACCATTCGCCGGCCTATGGGCAGTGCATGGACAAAGCCTCCAGCACCGTCGCCATGAGCGAATGCCTGAAGGCGGAAACCCAGGTGCAGGACCAGCGCCTGAACGCGGTGTACAAACGCCTGATGGGCAAGCTGGCCGCCGATCAGCAGAAAAGCCTGCGCGATGTACAACGCAAGTGGCTGGCCTACCGCGATGGCAACTGCCAGTTCCACCGGCAGGCCAGTGGCGGCACCATGGCCCAGCTGGAGGGCGGCACCTGCCTGATGGACATGACCCGCGACCGTGCCGCGGAGCTGGAGCGCATACTCAGCCCCGGGCAATGACGGCTTGGGTTACAGGCGCGGCGCCTGATGCCGCTGCGCCCGTGCCTTGAGGTACTCGCGCACTTCCAGGGCGTTGCCGGCAAATTCGATACGCTCGGCTTTGGCGTCCCGCTGGTAGGCGTACATCGGGTCGTAGTACTCGCTGAGCAACCCCTCGATCCAGCCCCGGTGCAGAGCCACCGCGCCGCTGCGCTGCTGCTCATCCAGTGCCTGGGCGAGCAGCGCCGCAAGCCGTTGATGGCGCTCGCCGCCCAGGCGCTTGTGGATATTGGCCATGCTCTGCAGCATCCGCTGTGCAAACAGCTGTAACCCCGCCTCGTGGCCATGAAGTGCCACGAACTCGGCGCTCAGGTCGATCACGTAGTCACGCAGGATCCGCTCCACCCGGCCGCCGAAGCTGTCTTCCAGCCACACCATCGGGTACTGCTGCATGCCCTGGTAGAGCTCCAGCGGGACCGTGCAGCTGCCCACGATACGGCCTTCGTCTTCCAGCACGAACTGGCTGACCCCAAGGGCGCGTTTTTTCAGCACGTCGATGGCCAGTTGGTTTTCGAAGTCGATCTGCGCCGGTTGCGCGGTGGCGCGCTTGCCGAAGCTGGAGCCGCGGTGGTTGGCGTGGCCTTCCAGGTCCAGCACGTTGTCCAGTTGGTGCAGTACATCGGTTTTGCCGGTGCCGGTCAGGCCACCCAGCAGCACGAAGCCGCACTGGGCAACGGCTTGCTGGGTAGTCTCCAGCAGGTAGTTACGCATGGCCTTGTAGCCGCCGGTGATGCGAGGGTAGCGGATACCGGCCTCATCACGTAGCCAGCCCTGAACGATCTGCGAACGCAGGCCGCCTCTGAAACAGTACAGGTAGCCTTCAGGGTGAGCCTGGGTGAACGCCACCCAGGCGTCCATGCGCGCCTGCTTGGTGTCACCCCCCACCAGGCGGTGGCCCAGCTCAATGGCGGCGGCCTGACCCTGCTGCTTGAAGCAGGTGCCGACCTTCTGCCGCTCCTGGTCGTTCATGAGTGGCAGGTTGACCACGCCGGGGAAGGCGCCTTTGGTGAATTCGATGGGGGCACGCATGTCCATCATCGGCACGTCGTTCAGGAAAAGCTGACGGAAGTCAGTGCAGTCGGGGCGCATCAAATGACCTCGACTGCGTGGCTCTGTCGCGCTACCAGGCTGCCGATCGGCGACAGCTGCAGGCCCAGCTCGGAGGCTACGGAGAGAAACGCTGCTTCACCTTCAGGGCTGACCGCCACCAGCAGGCCACCGCTGGTTTGCGGGTCGCACAGCAGCTGCTTCTGCTCGTCGCTGAGGGCGCCCAGCTTGTGCCCATAGCTTTCGAAATTGCGCAGGGTGCCGCCCGGGATGCAGCCTTCGGCCAGGTAGTGCTCGACGCCAGGCAGGCGTGGAACAGCGGCGTAGTCCAGGTGCGCCGTCAGGCCGCTGCCTTCTGCCAGCTCCACCAGGTGGCCAAGCAGGCCGAACCCGGTGACGTCGGTCATGGCCTTCACACTGTCGAGCTTGCCGAAACGGCTGCCTGCGGTGTTGAGGGTACACATCCAGTCACGGGCCAGGCCCCGGTCCTGATCGCGCAGCTTGGCTTTTTTCTCGGCGGTGGTGAGGATGCCGATGCCCAGCGGTTTGGTCAGGTACAGGCGGCAACCTGCCGTGGCGGTGTCGTTGCGCTTGAGGTGGCGTTTGCTGACCACGCCGGTGACGGCCAGGCCGAAAATGGGCTCGGGCGCGTCGATGGAGTGCCCGCCGGCCAATGGAATGCCCGCTTCGGTACACACTGCACGGCCCCCGCGAATGACTTCGCGGGCGACTTCTGGCGGCAGCACGTTGACTGGCCAGCCAAGAATGGCGATGGCCATCAACGGGTCGCCGCCCATGGCGTAGATATCGCTGATGGCGTTGGTGGCCGCAATGCGCCCGAAATCGTACGGGTCATCGACGATCGGCATGAAGAAGTCGGTGGTCGACACCACGCCACGCTCATCGTCCAGCGCGTACACCGCCGCATCGTCGCGCGAGGCATTGCCCACCCACAGCTTGGGGTCCAGCGCCTGGGCGCCGCTTTCGGCAAGGATCACGTCCAGCACCTTGGGAGAGATCTTGCAGCCACAGCCGGCGCCATGGCTGTACTGGGTCAGGCGAATCGGCTCGCTCATGTGCACCTCGGCAGCTCAAAGTATGGCGCGATTGTAGCAAAGCTGGCCTTTGAGCCCGGGCCTCTTATAATCCGTTGGGCGGCCGCTCGCCCCTCAACTGGAGAATACCCATGCTCAAACGTCCCCTGGCGCTCGCCGCCGGCCTTGTGCTGTCCTGCTGCACTGTTGTCGCCCAGGCGGCGGAAACCCTGCGCGTCAGCGCCATCCCGGATGAAGCGCCAACCGAACTGCAGCGCAAGTTCAAGCCGTTGGGCGAGTACCTGGGTAAGCAGTTGGGCATGGACGTGAAGTTCGTCCCGGTGGCCGACTACCCGGCCGTTGTCGAGTCGCTGGCATCCGACCGGCTGGACCTCGCCTGGCTGGGCGGTTTCACCTTTGTCCAGGTACACCTCAAGGACCCGACCGCCACCCCGTTGGTGCAGCGTGAGCAGGATGCCCAGTTCACGTCCAAGTTCATCACTGCCAACCCTGACGTGAAGAGCCTGGCCGACCTCAAGGGCAAATCCTTTGCCTTCGGCTCCATTTCCTCCACCTCTGGCAGCCTGATGCCGCGCTACTTCATGCTCAAGCAGGACAACATCAAGCCCGAGGGCTACTTCAGCCGGGTGGCCTATTCCGGTGCTCACGACGCCACCGTGGCCTGGGTGCAGGCGGGCAAGGTGGACGGCGGCGTGCTGAACGCCAGCGTGTGGCAGAAGCTGGTGGATGCCGGCAAGGTGGATACCAGCAAGGTCCGTGTGTTCGCTACCACGCCGACCTACTTCGACTACAACTGGACGGTGCGCGGCAACATGGACCCTGCGCTCAAGCAGAAGATCAAGCAGGCCTTCCTCGACCTGGACCCGGCCAACCCCGAGCAGAAGGCCATTCTGGACCTGCAGGCCGCCAGCCGCTTCATCGAGACCAAACCTGAAAACTACCAGGGCACCGAACAGGCTGCCCGCGAGGCCGGCCTGCTCAAGTGATGGCGGCTGCGACTTCGGCGCTGGCAGTGCAACTGCACGGCGCCGGCTTGCGGCACGCCGCAGTGCGGGCGCTGGACGGCGTGAGCCTGGCAATCCGGCAAGGTGAGCGGGTGGCCATCATTGGCCCCTCGGGTGCCGGCAAGTCCAGCTTGCTGCACCTGATGGCCTCTGCGGTGCCGCCCAGCAGCGGTAGCCTGCACGTGCTCGGCGAGCAGCCTTGGGCGCTGTCTGCCCGGGCGCGCCAACGCCTGCGCGCCCAGGTGGGTTTGGTGCACCAGGCGCCGCCGCTGCCACCTCGCCAGCGCGTGGTCACGGGCGTACTCGCCGGTCGCCTCGGCCAATGGGGCGTGCTGCGGGGTTTGTTCAACCTGCTGTACCCCAGTGATATCCCCGGTGCACGCCGGGTGCTGGCCGAACTGGGCCTGGCTGACAAACTGTTCGTGCAGTGCGGGCAACTGTCAGGCGGGCAGTTGCAGCGGGTAGGCATTGCCCGCGCCCTGTACCAGCAACCCCGGCTGCTGCTGGCCGATGAACCGGTGTCGGCGATGGACCCGGTGCTGGCCGACCACAGCCTGGCCTTGCTCAACCGCCATGCCCAGGCCGGCGGCGTGACGCTGGTGGCGAGCCTGCATGCCGTGGAACTTGCACTGGCGCACTTCCCGCGGGTGATTGGCATCCGCGATGGCCACGTGCTGTTCGACTGCCCGGCCGAGGCGGTCAGCGAACAACTGCTCAATGACTTGTACGCCAACGAGCACTTGGCGCCGGCGCCTGACCAGCCAGCACCCTTGTCTGTGCAGATGCCTCGATGTTGAAGGCTGATGCGCGCGACCCTGCATTGCTGCCGCGTTTGCTGCTTGGCCTGCTGGCTTTGGTGGTGCTGTGGCCCGGCATCCAGCTCAGTGAACTCAACCCCAGCGTGCTGCTGCAGGCGGAAAACCGTCAGCAGATCGCCAGCTTTACGGCTGCGTTCTGGCCGCCGACCCATGATGCGCAGTTCATGGCACTGCTGCTGGACGCCACCCTGCAGACCTTGGCTGTCGCCACTGCCGGTATGGCCCTGGCACTGTTGCTTGCAGCACCGGCAGCGTTACTGGCCAGCCGGGCACTGTCGCTGCGCGCCGCTTCCAGCAATGGGCGCGGGGCCGGATGGTCGCGGTGGGTGCGCATGCCGGTGCGTGGGGTACTGATCTTTCTGCGCAGCGTGCCGGAAATTGTCTGGGCGCTGTTGTTCGTACGGGCAGTGGGGTTGGGGCCGACGGCGGGGGTGCTGGCTATCGCCATTACCTACAGCGGCATGCTGGGCAAGGTCTATGCCGAGATTTTCGAATCGGTGGATCAGCGGCCGGCCCACGCGCTGCTGCATGCGGGTGCGGGCCGGCTGAGCGCGTTTTTCTACGGCATCCTGCCCAATGCGGCGGCTGAGGTGGTGTCGTATACCGTTTACCGTTGGGAATGCGCTATCCGCGCTTCAGTGGTGATGGGCTTTGTGGGGGCAGGGGGCCTGGGCCAGCAGATCGATTTGTCGATGCGGATGTTCGCTGGCGCCGAGGTGGCGAGCATGCTGCTGACATTCCTGGTACTGGTGATGTTGGCCGACGGGTTCAGCCGCCTGTTGCGCTGGAGGCTGACATGAACCGGCTGATCAACCTGGGGCTGGTAGCGGCGATTTTGGCGGCGGTGGTCGCGTCTTTTGCCTACCTCGGCTTGGATTTCCAGGCGCTGGTGGGTAACGGCGGCCTGGGGCAGATGGGCGAGTACGCCGGGCGTTTCCTGCACCCGGACCTGTCTGCCGGGCATGTGGGGGCGGTTGCCTACGGTGCGCTGGAAACCTTGGCCATGTCGGGCATGGGCACGTTGCTGGCGGTGGTGCTTGGGCTTTTGCTGGCCCTCCCTGCAGCTGGCCGCTTCGGGTGGCCGTTGCAGGCGGTGGCGCGGCTGCTGCTCAATGCTTTGCGTGCCATCCCGGAATTGGTGTGGGCGGCGCTGACGGTGCTGGCTGCAGGGCTAGGCCCCAACGCCGGTACCCTGGCCTTGGCCCTGCACACGGCGGGGGTGTTGGGCCGGCTGTTTGCCGAGGCGCTGGAAAACGCCCCCCCGGAACCCGCGGCGGCTATCCGGCTGCAGGGGGGTAGCCAGGTGGCTGCGTTCTGCTTCGGCACCTTGCCCAACCTGTGGCCGCAGCTGCTGGCATACAGCCTGTACCGCTGGGAAAACAACATCCGCATGGCCAGCGTGCTGGGGTTCGTTGGGGC
>NZ_JACVVG010000087.1:0-6018 GCF_016647875.1 Pseudomonas sp. S36
GTTTGGGTTGTTGCGCGGGCTTTGAGGTAGGACGTGGTTTATGTGGCGGCGCTCGATCTCACAGGCGAAAAACCCCTCAAGGCGGGCACCTGTAATCCCTCACACCCGTCTCCCCGCAAACCAATCGACACAAAGGTTCAACCCTGCTCAAACCCCTGCCACCCCCCGCCCAGCGCCTTGTACAACCCCACCAGGGCCTGGGAAACCGCCGCCGAACTGTCGATCAGTTGCTCTTCACTGGTCAGCAAGGCGCCCTGCACGGTCAGCACATTGAGAAAGTCCACCGCGCCTTCCACGTACTGGCGCTGGGCAGTTTCCAGGGCGATACGATTCTGGCGCACGGCTTCGGCCAGGTGATCGCGGCGCAGCTGGCTGGCGTTGTAAAGGCGCAGCACGTCGTCGATCTCGTGCCACGCGCCCAGCACCACCTTGCGGTAGTTCAACGCCGCCTCCTGCTGCTGCGCCTCGCGCAGCGCCAGGGTGCCCTTGAGCCGGCCTCCTTCGAAAATCGGCAACGACAACTGCGGCCCAAACGCGAAGCGACGCGAATCCCACGTGCCGAAATCGGCCAGTTGCATGGCCTGGAAGCCGACATTGCCCGACAGCCGAATGCTGGGGTAGAAGTCGGCCTTGGCCACGCCAATGCTGGCCGTGGCCGCATGCAAGCGGGCTTCGGCCTGGCGAATGTCGGGCCGGCGCTGGGCCAGTTCGGACGGTAAACCGATAGCAAAGCGCTGTTGCGGTGCAGGCAGGTCGGCGCCCTGCTGCAGTTGGGCCTGCAGGCTGCGCGGCGGTTCGGCGGCGAGCAGGCTCAGGGCGTTGATCAGGTCGTCGCGCCGGGCTTCCAGCGTGGGCAGGCGTGCTTCGATGGACGCCACCTGGGCACTGGCCTGGGCCACGTCCAACCGGGTGGCGACGCCCTCGGCCTGACGGTCTTCAGACAGCTTCAGGCTATGCCGGGCGACCTTGAGGTTGTCCTGCGTCACGGCCAGGGTGTGCTGCACGGCGCGCAACTGGATATAGTCCCCGGCGGTTTCCGAGAGCAATGCCAGCAACACGGCGCGGCGATCGTTTTCGGCCACCTGCACCGAGGCATCCGCCGCCTCCACCTGCCGCCGCACACGGCCCCACAGGTCAAGCTCCCACCCGGCCACCAGGTCACCCTGCCACAGGCTGAACGCCTGCTTGCCGGCCTTGCCCGAGGGGTCATTCAGGCCCTCCGCACTGTTGCGGGCGCGGCTGTAACCGGCGTTGGCCTCCACTGTCGGCGCTTCGTCGGCCGCCACGGTGCTGCGCATCGCCCGGCTTTGCAGCAGGCGCGCACTGGCCATCTGCAGGTCGAGGTTGCGCTCGGCAACCCGCTGGATCAACGCGGTGAGCTGCGCATCGTGAAAGGTTTCCCACCACCGGGTTTCCAGCGGTTCAGGCTGCGGTTGGCTGGCCGCAGCCTGGCCCTGGATACCGGCCCACTGTTGCGGGGCCTGGCTGTCGGGCCGCTGGAAATCCGGGCCCAGGGTACAGCCGGCCATGCACAGGGCCAGCAGCAACGGGCTCAAGCGTAATGCCGGCTTCATCGTGTACTGACCTCGCTGCCCTGCAGTGTTTGCGCCTGGGTATCGATGGTCGCCTCCACCGACATGCCAACCCGCAGGCGGCTCAGCAGGGGTTGCCCGTCATCGAACACGATTTTCACCGGGATGCGCTGCACCACCTTGGTGAAGTTACCCGTGGCGTTGTCTGGTTTGACGGCGGCGAAGGTGACGCCCGTTGCCGGGGCGATGCTTTGCACATGGCCGTACAGTTGCTCTCCGGCGAAGGTGTCGACGCTGACAGTCACCGGCTGGCCGGGCTGCACGTGGGTCAGCTGGGTTTCCTGGAAGTTGCCGACCACATAGGCCTGCTGCAACGGCACCACCGAAAGCAGCCGCGTCCCAGGCGTTACATAGGCACCCACGCGCAAGGCGCGCTCACCCACCATGCCGTCCACCGGTGCAGTGATGCGGGTGTACGACAAATCCAGCTGGGCTTTCTCCAGGCCCGCTTCGGCACGTTTGAGCTGGCCATCGGCACTGGCCACCTGGGCGGTGAGGATGTCCACCTGCTTGCGGGTAGCCACCAGCGCCGCCTGGGCATTGGCCAGATGGGCCCGGGCCTGGTCCACCCGGCTGCGGGCTTGCTGGGCGTTCTGCACGGTGCCGGCGCCCTGCTCGGCCAGCCGGCCGTAGCGGCGCACTTCATGGTCGGCAAAGCTCACTTCGGCCTGGGCCGCCTTTACCGCCGCTTCGGCCTGGGCGATCAGTGCCCCCTGCCGGTCAAGGGTGGCGCGGGCGTCGGCGCTTTGTGCCTGGGCCACCAGCAACTGCGCCTGGGCAGCATACAGGGCGGCCTGGTAGTCACGGGCGTCGATGGTCGCCAGCAACTGCCCAGCCTTGACCTGCTGGTTGTCCTCCACCAATACCTCCTTGATGAAGCCGGCGACCTTGGGCGCGACCACGGTGTAGTCGGCGATCACATAGGCATCGTTGGTGCTCTGCCGGTGGTCACTGCCAAACAGCCAGGGGCCAACGAGGGCGGCCAGCACGGCCACGGCCAGCACCGAGCCAATGAACAGGGTTTTGCGGTTTTGGGTCATTTCAGCGTTACTCGAAGTCATCCAGGGGTCAGGCCACCGCACGCGGCGGGTAGACCCGGGTAGGCACGAAAGGAATCAGGCAGATCAGGGCAACGGCGACACCCGCCATGACCAGGTAGAGGTCGGCGGAGGTCAGTACCGCGGCTTGTTCGTGAATGCGTGCAGCCAGGCCAGGGGTGTTGCCTTCTACCAACGCGGCATTGCCCAGGCTGTCGACCAGGTGGTTGGAATGGAAATGCCGGCGCACGGTACCCAGCCCGTCCAGCAGGCCGCCCGCGATGGCGGCGGATAGGCCCTTGACGGTGTTGAACCAGGCGGATGCGAACGGCCCGTCCTGCGGGCTCATGCCCGTGGTGGACAGCATCAGCAGGGGCAGCACGGCCATGGGCTGGCCAAACACCTGCAGCAGGTAGAACGGGTAGAAGTCGCCCCGTATCCACTGTGAGGTCAGCAGGCTGCTGCCAATGCACGAGCAGCACAGCATGGCCAGCCCGCAAGCCAGCACCCACCGGCAATCCACCGCGCGGATGTTGCACAGTGCGGCGGTAAGCGGCAGCGCGATGAGCTGGGGCATGGCCACCAGCAGCATCAACGGGCTGGTCTGCGCGGGCCGATACCCTTGCACCTGCGCCAGATAGGCTGACGGGATGCTGCCTACGCCCGAGAGCACTACCAGCACGCCACACAGTGTCAGCAAGGCAAAACTCAGGTTGCGCCGCGACAACATGCGCAACTGGAAGAACGGCAGGGGCTCGGACCACTCGTTGAACAGGAACAGCACCAGCAGCAACACGCCCCCGCCCAGCAGCCAGCAGATCAGCGGCGAGTCGAACCAGCCCCAGCGGTCGCCCAGCGAAAGCCCCAGCACGATACTGCTGATGGCCGGCAGGCCGAGCAGCACACCGCGCCAGTCGAACTGCTTGAAACGTTCAAGGCGCAACGGGTCCTGCGGCAGGCCCCAGGCCACGCAGGCACCCGCCAGCAGTGACGGCGCAATGATCTGCCAGAACGCCCATTGCCAGCCGACGTACTCGGTCCACAGGCCCGCCAGCGGCGTGCCCAGGTTGGGGCCGAACGTTGCAGTCAGGGCATAACAGGCCAGCCCGTATACCTTGATGCCTGGGGGCAGAAAGCGCAGGGCCACGCTCATCAGCATCGGCGGCAAGGCACCGGAGGCAAAGCCCTGCAGCACCCGCAGCAGCATCAGGCTGTGCAGGTTGGGGGCAAATGGCTGCAGCAGGCCCAGCACTGCGAACACTGCGATGGCGCAGAGGGTGAAGCGCCGCAGGGAGAAGGTGGTAGCCAGCCACGGCGCGAAGGCCATGGCCGACACCGAGGCGGCGCTGTACGCCGCCAGCAGCCAGGCGCCTTCGTCGGCACCAATACCCATGGCCCCGCGGATATCGGCCAGGGAAATCTTGGTCACCGATTCGTTCAGGCCCGCACACAGCACGGCCAGCAACACGCCAAACAGCCCAACCACCACCCGCAGGCCGAAGGCGCTCGGCACCGGTACGGCCGGCGCGGGTGCGGCGGCGGTTCCGGTAGAAGGGGCAGACAAGGCATTCATTAACAGAAATCTCCAGCAACATATTTGCGACTGGAGCAATTTTAAGAAGGTCGAATGATGACGAAAACTGAATTGTCAGCAGGTTTATATTGCGTCAAACACAATCGACGATCTTTACGGGTCGCTGATACCGCAGGTTTTCATGGTCTGGCGTAGCCAGCGGTGAGCGGGGTCGTTGTCAAAGCGCGGGTGCCAGGCCTGCATCACGGTGACGGTTTCCAGCGGCACCGGGATCTCAAAGGACCGCAACGGCAGTTTCAGGCGCTGCACGCTGTTCAAGATGTTGGCGGGTATGGGCAGGATCAGGTCCGAGTCCGGCAGCGAGAACATCGCCGAATGGAAGCTGGTGGTGATCAGTGCCACTTGCCGTTCCACGCGGTGGTTGGCCAAGGCCACATCGATTGGCCCGTTGGCGCGGCCCCGCCGGGACACACTGATCTGCGGGAACTCGGCAAAGCGTTCGGGGGTAATGGGGCCGTCGAAGATGGGGTGGTCGGTACGGGCCAGCCCCACGAAGTAGGTATTGAACAGGCTCTGCACCTTGATCTCCGGGCCCAGTTCCACGGACGAGCTGACGATCAGGTCGATCTGCCCGTTGCGCAGCATGGCATCGTCATCGCCACTGCCCTCCGGCACGAAGCGCAGCACGGTGTGGGGCGCCTCGGCCAGCATCATGCGCAGCAGCTTGGCCCCGTACAGGGCAATGAACAGGTCGTTGGTGCGGATGTTGAAGGCCCGGTGCAGGTTGGCCAGGTCCACGCCTTCGCGGCTGCGGAACACCTGGCCGGCCTGCTCGACCAGGCCGTGCACCTGGTCACGCAGGGCCAATGCGCGTGGGGTGGGGACCAGGCCGCGACCGGCGCGCACCAGTATCGGGTCGCCCAGCGCCTCCCGGATGCGCCCCAGGGTGCGGCTCATGGCAGCGGGGCTCAGGTTCATGCGCTGCGCGGCGCCCACCACGCTGCCCTCGTCGAGCAGCACATCGAGGGCGACCAGCAGGTTCATGTCCGGGAGTTGCATGGGGGTGTTTTCCGTCGCGCTATTTCGATGGGGCGATGGTAGCAGGTTGCCCGATTGCGTCTGGTGCAATACGCTCGTGCGCGGTGGGGTATTTATCCACAGGGTGGGTTGGGCGAAGAATGGTGGTTGGAAGACAGCCCTTTTTGCCTGGCCGACTCAAGGAAACATGATGCCCTGCCCTGTCCTTATTGCCATTGACGCCTCCCCCGCCTCCCACGCGCTGGTTACCCTGGCCAGGCGGTATTGCCAACCTGGGGAACACCGCCTGCATGTGCTGCTGGCCATTGATGCCACCTTCGCGGTGCATGATGCGCCTGGGCCTTATACGCCTGAGGAAATGCAGGAGTACCCTGCGGCTTGCGAGGAGCAGCAGCATGCGGATCAGGCTGTGGCGGCGGCTGTGGATGATCTGCAACGTGCGGGGTTTGAGTGCCAGGGGCACATGATGGCTGGGCTGCCGGCTGAGGTGATTGTGGGGAAGGCGCGGGCGCTGGGGTGTGAGTTAATCATCATGGGGCACCGGCATCTGTCGCGGCTGGGGCGGTTGTTGGACCCTTCGGTGAGCGGGAAGGTGATTGATGGGGTGCAGGTACCGGTGTTGGTGGCGCCGGCGGGGTGAGGCTATTCCAAATAACCACACAACGTAATAGAACTTCAAGCTTCAAGCTTCAAGCTTCAAGCTTCAAGCTCGTTCAGTGTGGGCGCAGACACCTAGCTAACATTCTTTTACGTGATTTGCGCTTAATCACCTTTCCGCCCTTACGGCGGGTTACTTTGGTCGCGGCCAAAGTAACCA
>NZ_JACVVG010000088.1:0-4138 GCF_016647875.1 Pseudomonas sp. S36
AAGCGTAGGAGCGAGCGCAGCTCGCGATGCGCCGCGCGGGCGGCGCTCGATGTGCGCACCACCGCGCAACCCAAGGCAACCCCCTCCCGGCCCCACTCTTCAGCTATTTGTTACGCAACCGGTAAAACACCGTTGCATCTAAGACTAAGGTCGTCTGGTTGGCGTCCAACAGCCGCATAAAGTAAGGGTGTGGGTTGCATTCCCTCTTTGTGCTGCTAGGACAACAACAATGAACGACAGCATTTACCTCTCGATACAAAACAGCCCCCGTTTCAAGGAGCTGGTCAGCAAACGCGAACGGTTCGCCTGGATCCTCTCGGCGATCATGCTCGGCCTCTACTGCGCTTTCATCCTCCTGATCGCCTACGGTCCTCAGATTCTGGGCACCAAGCTCAGCCCTGGGTCATCGATCACCTGGGGTATCCCTCTGGGCGTCGGCCTGATCGTTTCGGCATTTGTCCTTACCGCCATCTACGTGCGCCGCGCCAACGGCGAATTCGATGAGCTGAACAAGGCCATCCTGAAGGAGGCGCAACAATGATTCGTCACGCCAAAGCCCTGGCCATACTGGCCTGCGGAGCCTTCGCACCCGCTGTGTGGGCAGCCGATGCCCTGACCGGCGAGGTGCAGAAACAACCCCTGAATGTGTCGGCGATTGCCATGTTCGTGGCCTTTGTCGCCTTTACCCTTGGCATTACCTACTGGGCGTCCAAACGCAACAAGTCGGCGGCCGACTACTACGCGGCCGGCGGCAAGATCACCGGCTTCCAGAACGGCCTGGCGATTGCCGGCGACTACATGTCGGCGGCCTCGTTCCTGGGTATTTCCGCACTGGTGTTCACCTCCGGCTACGATGGCCTGATCTACTCCATCGGCTTTCTGGTCGGCTGGCCGATCATTCTGTTCCTGATCGCCGAGCGCCTGCGCAACCTGGGCAAGTACACCTTCGCCGACGTGGCCTCCTACCGCCTTGGGCAAAAGGAAATCCGCACCTTGTCCGCCTCCGGTTCGCTGGTGGTGGTAGCGTTCTACCTGATCGCGCAGATGGTAGGTGCCGGCAAGCTGATCGAGCTGCTGTTCGGCCTCGACTACCACGTGGCGGTGATCCTGGTGGGCATCCTGATGTGCCTGTACGTGCTGTTCGGCGGCATGCTGGCCACCACCTGGGTACAGATCATCAAGGCGGTGCTGCTGCTGTCTGGTGCCAGCTTCATGGCACTGATGGTCATGAAGCACGTAGGCTTTGACTTCAACACCCTGTTCTCCGAAGCGATCAAGGTACACGCCAAGGGTGAGGCCATCATGAGCCCAGGCGGCCTGGTCAAGGACCCGATCTCGGCGTTCTCCCTGGGCCTGGCGCTGATGTTCGGCACTGCCGGCCTGCCGCACATCCTGATGCGCTTCTTCACCGTCAGTGACGCCAAGGAAGCGCGCAAGAGCGTGCTGTACGCCACGGGCTTCATCGGCTACTTCTACATCCTCACCTTCATCATCGGTTTTGGCGCCATTCTGCTGGTCAGCACCAACCCTGACTTCAAGGACGCTACCGGTGCCCTGCTGGGTGGCAACAACATGGCGGCGGTGCACCTGGCCAATGCCGTGGGTGGCAGCGTGTTCCTCGGCTTTATCTCGGCCGTGGCCTTCGCCACCATCCTGGCGGTCGTCGCGGGCCTGACCTTGGCCGGTGCCTCGGCGGTGTCCCACGACCTGTACGCCAGCGTGTGGCGCAAGGGCAAGGCCAACGACAAGGACGAGATCCGCGTGTCGAAGATCACCACGGTCGCCCTGGGCGTGCTGGCGATCGGCCTGGGCATTCTGTTCGAGAAGCAGAACATCGCCTTCATGGTGGGCCTGGCGTTCTCCATTGCGGCCAGCTGCAACTTCCCGGTGCTGTTGCTCTCGATGTACTGGAAGAAGCTGACCACCCGTGGTGCCATGATCGGCGGCTGGCTGGGCCTGATCAGTGCGGTAACGCTGATGGTGCTCGGCCCGACCATCTGGGTGCAGATCCTCGGCCACGAGAAACCGATCTACCCGTACGAATACCCGGCACTGTTCTCCATGCTGATTGCCTTTGGCGGTATCTGGTTCTTCTCGATCACCGACAAGTCCAAGGCTGCTGAAAACGAACGCGCGCTGTTCTTCCCGCAGTTCGTGCGCTCGCAAACGGGCCTGGGTGCATCAGGGGCTGTCTCGCACTGATCTTCAGGTACAAAAAAACCGCGCCTAGGCGCGGTTTTTTTGTGTGTCTGGGTCAGATCCTGCCGAGTAGCAACAACACCAGCAAGACCACCAGCACCACACCGACGATACCGGACGGGCCATAGCCCCAGCTACGCGAGTGAGGGAAGACGGGCAGGCCGCCAATCAGCAGGAGGATCAGGATGATGATCAGAATCGTGGTCATGTAGGAGTCCTTGCGTGGTGGAGGGTCAAGGGCCTCGGGTTGCCGGCCTCTTGTAAATTCGGACCGGTGCCGTTTGTGAAAGATTCCATCGGCGTGTAGGCCGGTTCGACATCTTTTTGTGCAACCGCCTGTTCATGGCCGCTCATTCACTCACCTGATAAGCCCTGCCAGCCCCTGTGGGCTTGATTAAACTCGCTGCATCCACCCTCACCACAAGGCTTGCAGCCATGCACAACCGCATCATGATCACGGGCGCCGGGTCGGGCCTCGGGCGCGAGATTGCCCTGCGCTGGGCCCGCGAAGGCTGGCAGCTGGCGCTGGCCGACGTGAACCCGGCAGGCCTGCGCGAAACCTTGGAGCAAGTGAAGGCCGCTGGCGGCTCGGGCTTTGCCCAGCACTGCGATGTGCGCGACTACAGCCAGCTGACCGCCATGGCCCAGGCCTGCGACGAGCAGTTCGGGGGCGTGGACGTCATCGTCAACAATGCGGGCGTGGCTTCGGGCGGGTTCTTCGCCGAGCTGTCGCTGGAAGACTGGGACTGGCAGATTTCGGTCAACCTGATGGGCGTGGTCAAGGGCTGCAAGGCGTTTTTGCCGCTGCTGGAGCGCAGCAAGGGCCGCATCATCAATATCGCCTCCATGGCCGCGCTGATGCAGGGCCCGGGCATGAGCAACTACAACGTGGCCAAGGCCGGGGTGCTGGCATTGTCCGAGAGCCTGCTGGTAGAGCTGCGTCAGCTGGAAGTGGCGGTGCACGTGGTGTGCCCGTCCTTTTTCCAGACCAACCTGCTGGACTCGTTCCGCGGCCCGGACCCGGCCATGAAAGCCCAGGTGGGCAAGCTGCTGGAAAGCTCGCCCATCAGCGCGGCCGACATAGCCGAGTGCATCTTCGAGCAGGTGGCAGCCGGGCAGTTTCTCATCCTGCCCCACGAGGCGGGCAGGCAAGCCTGGGCCATGAAGTGCAAGGCCCCTCAGCGGCTGTACGACGAAATGGCGGAAATGGCGATGAAGATGCGAGCCAAGGCGCGTTCAGGCTGACGGATTAGGTGAAATCTGTAGGGCAAATTACCTTAGCTTGTCGGCAACTTCTGAATAGCGGGGGAAGTCTTGTGTAGCTGAACAGCTACGATGCACCCTCCGGTTTTCCCTTTCGCAGGAGGACCGGAACATGTTGGTGATAGGACGCGAAGTGGGTGAAGTAATCGTGATTGGCGACGACATCCGCATCATGGTGGTCGAAACCCGGGACGGCATGGTGCGCTTTGGTGTGGATGCACCGCGTGAAGTGCCGGTGCACCGTGCCGAGGTGTATCGGCGCATCAAGGAGGCGCAGCAGGCCAAGGCGGGCAGGGCGTGATCGGCTAGTCGAGCAGCTCGGGCGGCACGTCGTGCTTGGCCAGCAATTGGCATTGCTGGCTCTCGGGGTCGAACAGGATGAAGGCCTGGCCTTTGGCCAATGCCTGGCGCACCCGCAGCACCCGCGTTTCCAGCGGGGTGTCGTCACCGTTGTCGGTACCGTCGCGGGTCACGAAGTCTTCGATCAGACGGGTGAGGGTGTCGGTTTGCAGGTGTTCGTAGGGTATCAGCATGGTGAGAGGTGTCTGAGAGCGGTGTAGGCATGCTACGCGAAACGGGCGGTTGTGGGGCGGGTTAGCTGCAGGTGTTCGCCTTGAGAGGGGGTGCGCCTGGGAGATCGAGCGCCGCCCGCGCGGCGCATCGCGAGCTGCGCTCG
>NZ_JACVVG010000089.1:0-4110 GCF_016647875.1 Pseudomonas sp. S36
GCCTATCGGCCTACCTGAGCAGGTGTAAACCTATTTCAGGACTAGACACTGAAAAACTCAGGAGGCGTCTGCGGCCATTTCCACATCGTGAGCGATGAGGGCCACCAGTGCATTCTGCTGGCGGTGCGACAGCTGGCGGAAGCGTTGCAGCAGCTCGCGCTCGTGCAACGACAGCTCGGGGCTGTCCAGGCGCATGCTCAACTCATCACCGAGCGCACCCTCCTGGATGAGGCTCTGCTCCAGGCGTGCGATGATTTCCGAGTTCATGCTGCGGTGATGGTTGCGTGCTACCTCGGCAATGCGCTCACGCATCCCGTCTGGCAGGCGGACGACGAACTTGTCAGCAGTGCGGCTCGAATAGATAGCCTGTTTCATTGGGCGCATATAAGTTGACCAGATTTTGGTTCAGGGGAAGCGGTTCTCAAATTGGCCGCGCGGGGTGGAAATAAGACCGTAGCAACGACAAAATGTTCAACCGGCAGTGAAAATGGACGCACATATTGCCTCAATACCGCCGTTTCCTTGGCGTCAATTCTGTGACAAATAGTGAGCCGGGTAAAGGCTTTTTGCCAGTACCAATTATCAGAAATGAGCACTGGTTCGAAAAGTTTCACATTTACGCCTGGTCACGAACGTCAGGCTTGTGCCATTGATTCGTAGCAAAACCCAGCAAAACAGCTTGGAAAAAACCTCAAATGCGCCGGCTTCCTACTCAAGAGCATAGTGACTATGCACCATGACGCAAGCGGTACCCCTTCATGCACCGGCAAATTGATACTACTCATGGGACCCTCAGGTGCCGGGAAAGATTCCCTGATCGACGCCGCCCGGGACCGTCTTGCGGCGGCGGGGATTCAGGTTGCCCGCCGAATCATCACCCGCTCTGCCGAATCGAAGGGTGAAGCTGCAATTGGTGTAACACCAGCGCAGTTTGCCATGCTGCGCGATGAGGGCGCGTTTGCCATGCACTGGCAAGCCAATGGGCTGGGCTACGGCATACCCCGCCAGGTGGATGACTGGTTGGCAAACGGTACCTCCGTGTTGGTGAATGGCTCGCGGGCCTACCTGCCACAGGCGCGTCAGCGTTACCCCGACCTGCTTGCGATACTTGTGGATGTGCGGCCTGACGTGCTGCGCCAGCGCTTGTTGGCACGCGGTCGCGAAACCTTGGACGAGGTGGAGCAGCGCCTGGCTCGCAATGCCGGCCTGCAGTCCACCTATGACCCCAGCGTGCGCGTACTGGACAATTCGACCACCCTGCAGGCCGCCGTCGGCGCCCTGTTCGAACTGCTTCACCAGGAAGGGGTTGTGCCGCCTGAATGACGCGCCAGAAAAGGATTACGCGAAAAACCCTGCTCAGCACATGACAAACCCGGGCATGCTGGTTAACATGCTCGCCGTTCCGCTGTGCAGCGCCTGCTGCCGGCCGCTGCGTCTCAGTAGCTCAATTGGATAGAGCATCCCCCTCCTAAGGGGAAGGTTGCAGGTTCAATTCCTGCCTGGGACGCCATTTCTCACGTGCACTGCACGCCTCGCAAGTTCCAGCACTACTCATACCCATCCCCAAAAATCTCGCTCTCCGGGCGCGTTCTCGATTCTGTCGAGGCTTAACCCCCGCAAAAGTCAATATCAATAATGAGATTGATTAGCATTGGCAGTTGATTGTCATGTAGATTCCCCCACAGGATTTTTACCTGCACAAGGAGTCAGCCCGCAATGCCCCCGTCCATCAACCCCGCCATGACGTTCGCCCTTGGCCTCTGCGCCTGCGTTTTCAGCCCCTTGCCCCTTGCGGAGGAGGAGGGTAAGGCCAAAGGTGCCGTGATGGAGCTTGGCTCCACTGACGTGGTCGCTACCAGCCTGGGCAGTACCACCGAGAACAGTGGTTCCTACACCACTGGCAGCATGAGTGCAGCGACCCGCCTCAACCTCTCGGTCAAGGAAACCCCACAGTCTGTATCGGTGATATCCCGCCAGCAGCTGGATGACTTTCAGCTCAATACGCTTTCGGAGGCGCTGGCCCACGTCACGGGTGTCACGGTTCAGCGCAATGACTCGGAGCGCCCCAGCTATTACTCGCGTGGCTACGCGATCAACAATTTCCAGATCGATGGCATGCTCAACACCTTCTCTGGGCTCAAGTCCGACTCGGACACCATCATCTACGACCGAATCGAGGTGGTGCGGGGTGCCACCGGCCTGACCACAGGCGCGGGCGACCCCTCGGGCACGATTGCCATGGTGCGCAAGCGCCCGACCCATCAGTTGGCCGTCAGCAGTGGCGTCAATGCTGGCAGCCATGACAACTACTACAGCTACCTGGATGCCGGCGGCCCATTGGGCTGGGACGGCCGTTTGCGCGGGCGCACGGTGCTGGCCTATCGCGACAACAAATCGTTCATGGACAAGTACGCCACCCAGCGGGAGGTTGCCTATGGTGTGCTTGAAGCCGACCTGACCGACAGCACGGTGCTCGCGCTGGGCTATGACTACCAGAACAAGCATGTGCAAGGTTCCTCGTGGGGCACCGTGCCGTTCTGGAATGCCGATGGCAGCAAGGCCAAGCTTCCCAGGTCGACCAACCTCACCGCGCCATGGTCTTCCTGGCCGTTGAAAGACCAGACGGTGTTCGCCACCCTTGATCAACGCTTGGCCAACGACTGGTCCATGAAGCTGGCCTACACCCATCGGCAGACCGACAGTGACGGCAAGGTTTACTACGGCGGCAACGGTTTCCCCGAGGCAGACCGCAGCGGCATGCGCGCCTGGTACGCGCATTTCGGCGGGCAGGAGAAAATGGACGCGGTCGATTTCAACCTCGCCGGCCCCTTCCAGCTATTGGGTCGCAGCCATGATTTCATGATCGGCTACGGGGAGTCGAAGCGGCGCAACAGCGAGCCTTACTTTGTCGACCTGCCTGTGCCCGAGGGCTATGACCGGATCCGTGACTGGAAATACATGGGGTCGATCCCCAAGTTCCAGGACATTGATAGCGGCCTGGACGGTGGGCGCTCCTATACCCGACAGAAGGCTGGCTATATCGCCACGCGGCTGAACCCCACAGACCGCCTGCATTTCGTATTGGGTAGCCGCTACGGCAGTTGGGAAACCCAGCGCCGGGACTGGGCCTACGATGACGCCCTGAATGTCAGCGAGCAATCCACCAGCAAGCAGACGCAGAACGACCAATGGACCCCCTACGCCGGTGTGCTCTTCGACCTGACCGAACAGTTCACCCTGTACGCAAGCTACACCGATATTTTCAACCCGCAGACGGTGAGGGACGTCAACAAGCAGTACATCGAACCGGTGGTGGGCAAGGTGTACGAGGTCGGGCTGAAGGGAAGCCTGTTCCAGGAGCGGCTTAACCTGAGCACGGCGGTGTTCCGCAGCAAGCAGGACAACGTGGCCGAGCAAGATGACTCCGTGCCGCCTGATGGCGACGAAATCTTCTACAAAAGCGGCGGTAAAGGCATCGTTGTGGAAGGGTTCGAGGCCGAAGTAGCAGGCGAGGTGATGACCGATTGGCAGATGAGCCTGGGCTACAGCTATACCCATGCCGCCACGGCGGAGAAAAAGCGCAAGAATACCGAGCAGCCTTTGAACCTGGTGCGCTTCTCCAGCACTTATAAAGTGACGCCTGCCTTGACGGTGGGGGCGAGCCTGGACTGGCAGAGCGATAACTTCCGCATGGGTAACCGCCCGGTCGGTCGTGAGGGGGGCAGGGTCGTTACCACCCGGGACAAGATTGGGCAGAAGGCCTTTTCAGTGGTGGGGTTGATGGCTCGCTACCAGATCGATGAGCACCTGGCGGCTTCTTTCAATGTGAAGAACCTGTTCGATGAGCATTACTACAACAATGTGGGGTTCTATAACGGGGTTTATCAGGGTGAGCCGCGGACGATGATGGTGAGTCTGGACTGGCGGCTGTAAGCGGTTACTGGGGCCGCCTGGCGGCCCATCGCAGGTATTGCTCGCTTCCGTAAACCTTTTGTGGGGCAGTCCATACTGTGGGATCAACTGTCTTCCACAAAATCTGAATGCTGGTGCAATTCACCTTGTGGGAGCAACTGTCTTCCACAAGATCTCAAAGTTGGCGCAATCACTGTG